>CAJPSL010000014.1 GCA_905373315.1 Candidatus Saccharimonadota bacterium | reverse complement strand
GCGGTATCGAATTGGTTCTGGTTCACGAAAAAAAACCGTCAACCGGGATCAGCCAGAAGAAACTACTCGCCCAACAGAACGTCGCATCATCGCCCCAACGCAAAAAAACAATAGTAATCTCAATCCGCGTTACACGTTTGATAATTTTATCGTTGGATCGAGCAACGACCTGGCTTACGCTGCCTGCCAAGCGGTCGCGTCGCACCCTGGCCTTAAATATAATCCACTGTATTTATATGGTGGTTCGGGTCTTGGTAAAACTCACCTCATGCAAGCAGTCGGTAATGAGATTATCAAACAGCAGCCATCAGCTCGAGTGTTATACACTACAACTGAGGCTTTTGTGAATGAATTTCTTGACTATATTCGTTTCAAGAAAAAAGGTTTTTCTGATAAATATCGCAATGTTGACGTGCTGATCGTTGATGATATGCAGTTTATTGCTGGTAAAGAAAAAACTCAGGATGAATTTTTTCACACCTTCAATGACCTGCATCAAAACAATAAACAAATTATCATCAGCTCTGATAAACCACCGAAGAGCATCCCTACCCTCACCGACCGACTGCGCAGCCGTTTTGAATGGGGTATGGCGATTGATATTCAGATGCCTGACTATGAAACACGGTGCGCCATCGTCAAAGCAAAAGCTAGCCTCAGTGGTACTGAGCTAGAATCAGGAGTTGTTGAATATTTGGCAGCTAATTTTAAAACCAATATCCGAGAGTTAGAGGGCGCACTTAACCGTCTGTTGGCCTACGCTGACATGCAAGGCTTTGTGCCAGATGTGGCGGCAGCCGAGAGCGTCTTGGGCGACATGAAACGGGTTCGCCCGCAACACATCACCGCTAAGCAGATTATCGATCGTACAGCGCGCTATTTTAACCTCGATCCAAAAGATATGTGTTCAGCCAGGCGCGATAAGTTTATCGTCCAGCCGCGACAAATTGCCATGTATCTACTGCGTAGCGAGTTGAAAATGAGTTTTCCAAAAATTGCTCAAGAACTTGGCCGTAAAGACCACACCACAGCCATGCACTCTGTCGAAAAAATTACCAAAGAAAGTTTAACTAACCAGCTAGTGCGCGAACAAATCAATGACGTCAAGGATAAACTATATGTGCAAAATTAGTGGAAAACCTGTGCATGACCTATGGAATTCTGTTCGCAGCCTGCGACTAACTTTGTGGCAAAGTCTGGCGGGCTCCGTAAGACTGTGGGTTAACTCAGCCTTATCCACTGCCTTGCACCAAGTTGATCCACAAAGCTATCCACAGGTTTTTTCGCCCACTCACCTCTGTCTGAACACTTGTTTTACTCAGTTTCCACAGCACCTATTATTACTAACGCCAGATAAAAAATAAGAAAGGTTATATAATAGTAACTATGAAGCTTTCAGTCACACAAGAAAATTTCGCAAAAGCACTCAGTAATATTGGAAGGGTGGCTTCTGGTCGCGTTGAACTTCCTATTTTGAACAATATTTTACTTCGCACCGACGGAGGGAGATTGTTGATTGCAGCTACTAATTTGGAGATTGCTTCCACTCAGTACATTGGTGCTAAAATACAATCGCCAGGTTCAATCACTATTCCTGCCCGGCTAATCTCAGAATTTATCTCAACCCTGCCAAGCGGCACTATCGACCTGGAGACCAAAGACGATCACCTGCATATCACCTCTGGCAAATTTAAGTCAGTCATCAATGGTGTCATCGCTGATGAATTTCCAGAGTTACCAACCATCAATGAAGATACAGCAGTGCGCTACGAAATCGCCACTGATGATCTGAAAAAAGCGGTGTCGCAAACTATTTTGGCGGCTAGCTCTGATATGGCCCGAGCAGTACTGACTGGAGTGTATTGGCATACCTTTGAAGACGAGTTATATTTGGCAGCGACTGACGGCTACCGGTTGGCTGAGCGAAAACTCATGAAAGCAGATGGTGAGGTTTCAGCCATCATCCCGACGTCTGCTCTACAGGAAGTCATTCGTAGTTTGAGTGACGCCACGGAAACCATCGTGATATTGTTTGGTGATGATCAAGTTTGTTTCCAGACACCAGAGCTAGAAATTATCAGCCGCTTGATCGATGGAAAATTTCCAGATTATCGCCAGCTGATTCCTCAGCAGTCACAAACGGAAATCATCGTTTCGCGCGCCGACCTCAGCCGCATCACCAAAGTTGCCAGTCTGTTCGCTCGAGATTCAGGCGGCGGCGTTACTATCAATGCTTCAGCTGAAAATAACATCATCTCCATCCACTCCATTGCCTCAGAACTTGGTGAAAATACTTCAGAAGCTACCGCTAAGATTTCCGCTGATGGTCAGATTACGCTCAATTCTCGGTACTTGACTGAGGCGTTAAATGTCACAGATGGAGACGAAGTGTCGTTTGCCTTCAGTGGTAAACTCTCTCCTTGTATCATCCAATCTACGGCGAAAAAACGTGATTATATCCACATCATTATGCCACTAAAAAGTTAGGTTAATAATCACGGAACTTGTAGCACCATGATGGACGTCCATTGCCGCATGGTACAGCGGCTCGACTATCTTTTTCTTTCTTGGTCGGTATGATGTAATTATTTACCTTCATATCGTAGTTATCTGGCGTCGCGCCAAGTTTAGCCAGTTTTTCTAATATCTGACTCAGGAGAGCTTCGCCATTACGTCCAGCCATAGTGATACAGATGCCAATTTTATGCGATTTCTTGATATCCGTGCGATACGGCTGGCAAGAAAATACTCGATAGTCTCTGTCCTCAAATGGTAAGTGTTGCAATATCGGGTTGGCTTTATCGATCTCTTTACCAACCCTATTCACTTCTTGACTACCTAGACCATCAAAAACCTTGGCGTATTTTTTCTGTTTCAGTTCATTTTTTGCTTTGTCGGTTTTTGGCGTCAGGGCGAATAATAATTTTCGCTCCTTCCCTTTTTCCAGATCAAGCTCAACGGTATATGTGTCATAGCCGTCAGCGCTAAAACTAAAAGTATGTTTACCGCTTTTAACCGCTACGGGCTTGTCAGACTTGATGACCTGATTTTTCACTGAGTCGTACGACATTTTAACAGTCTCTGGAGCAAAGGTCGCCATTAATGTAGTATCGTGCGTGACTGTTTGAAATACATAATATGAGATAAACATAACAATCAGCGCGCCGACAATCACTGCACCGCCAATAATTTTTTGCTTTGTGATGACTGGCTGCATGATATTTCCTTTCTAGGTTTTGTTTGATTGAATGACGCGAACCAAGATATTGCCTGGTTGAGTGAGTTGATAGTCAACAGATCCTTGCTTGATGAATATCGGTACTGTATCTCCAAGGGAGGCATTAGCGGCGACGTAACCTCCACCGACGTCACCAGTGTAAATCAAAGTATGTCCGTAGCCACCATGGCTTGGGTGGAGGAGGATATCACCTGGCTGCAAGTCTGAAGCAGACGGACGATCGATGATTTTGAATTTTTCTGGATGAGATTTTACATAAGAATATTGTGCTGTAGTGCCAATCGGTTCATAATCTTTATCTGCACCAGAAGTACGCAGCACCGTCGCTACAAATCTACCGCAGTCACTGTCTGAACTACCGACGACACTTGGGTTATTCTTTTTGACTGCATCGATATATTCAGCCTTAGCCGTCTGGTTATTAGCCCCTTTGTCAGTATTTGGATTCCACGCCAACTGCTTGGCTGTATCGACGATGCTCTGCCCGGCGACACTAGACCCATTACCACTACAACCAGTTGCTGATGCTGAACTAATTTGTGCACCGCTCGAATCACCACCGGCGCTTGCCGCGATTTTTGACGGATCGCCGTCTTGGATTTTACCCTTGTAGCTGTTGAAAATCTCAGAGGCATACTGGGCACGGTTACCTTCTTCGCCTGCACCGTACCGCTCAAATGTTTCACCAAACTCAACCGCCAAAGCGCTGACACCACTACCCGATTTGTCAGTGTGTTTAAGCAGTACTTTCAGACCAGCATTTTCTGCCCCATTCAGCTCCTCCCAGAGGTATTCTAGCTGCCCTTCGATGGTGCTATAATTTGGCTTCTTCTCCAGATTCGTGCGGCGCCCACCCAGCCACTGAGCGATACCGTATGCACCAATACTGTTGAGGGCGCTCGGATCGATGCGAGATTCCTGCTGGAGGTTACCAGCCACCGCTGCTGCTTGTACTAACGTTAGACCCTTGCCGGTAAAAAACTTAAGAACTTTTTCTACGTTTTCACCAGAAAGTTCACCAGTCGCGGTATTTTGGGTTGAGCAGATTTGACCGTTTGGATTGTTGATATTGATGTCATTTAAAATATAGTCTTGGTAAGGAATACCGGCTGGTTGATCCTTCTTCTTTTCTTTGTCTTTCTCTGGTGCTGCTGAGGAGTTGGCGGTCAAAAATATGATACAGCCCGCCAAAGCCAACAGTAGGCCGATAGTTACTCGTTTCATTGTACTCTCCTTGCATAATCCCAATGCCACGGCTCATCCCTATACCAATCAGGGTTACTATGATCCCATGCCCATGGTGGGTTGACAAAGCCGTATTTCGAGGCATTTGCTTTCAGCCATAGGAATGTTGGCGTATTGAAACTAGTGCCACCGACGTTAATATCTAGGGCGAGTCCATGACCATGTTTCGAGGTTCCTGCAGGAGCTAGCGTGAGACCACTTGCTACATATCTCTGCTGTGTTGCTAAATCTCGGTATGACTCTTGAATTGTCATATACTGACCACCGTGTTCTTTGGCGTAAAGTTCATTTAGGGCGTCAAAAGCTTGGGCGGCTTTTGGATGCATGTAGTGACCTGGTGCAGTTTTTAGTTCACTCATGGCTGATAGTGGAATTTCACCGTTTTTGTGTCCACCCCATGACGCAGGATCCTTACCAAAAGTCTGTGCTTCTTCTAGTTCTGGTGGACCGATGGCGTCGCCGACTGGTCCGCTATTTTGTTGTGCTCCGGTGTTGGCTGATGGGTCATCAATTTCCTTTGGATAATATTTACCTTCCTTGTCGTCAGCCATCAAGGCCAGGTTGCCAGCTACGGTTAACTCCAAGGCACATGGGTCAGCCATGCTATACGTTGGGACTAAGTCGCCTTCATGAATACCATAACTGGCTTCACGCTCTTTGGCTTTGGTTGAACAGACAGCATCAGTGTACTGACTTGGATCGGCTTTATATACCGCTTCATCACTAAAGCCATGCCAAGTTACACCGAAAGCTCGCATGACGGCTGCTTGGTCATATTTGGCGGCATGCGTGTTGGTTGGCGTGACGGCAGATGCTAGGGCAATTGGTGCCCGTGCAAGTAGTCGCGCGGTCGAAAATCCAGACGTTGGCATAACGGCTAGTAACTGTCCAGCCACCGAACGCTTGAGTGTGGGGTCGAATAATTTTGCCATGAGTGGTTGTTCGCGGAACTCTTCGTCACGCTCTTGCTCGATCTGTTTTGCGAGCACACTGACTTGCTGGTTGGTGAGGCGTGCCCCACCAATGCCGTCTGGCTGTTTAGATCCTGAATCGGCGCCAGCTTGTCCAGCTTCAGTACTACTCTGCATAGTTGTTGTCAGTCCGCCGTGTAGAGCCTCAAAGTTATTGTTACCCGGCGCGTCAACCCCCACTTCTGGTATACCGAACAGCAAACTTACTGCCCAACCCATGGCTTTTTCGATCAGGCCTTCAGAGAGTTCAACCAGCTGCTTCAATCCTGGTAGTTCCTGTAGATAACTAAAGAACCAACTAAATACCTTACCGACCGTGTCACCAACAAAGTCGATGATTGCACCAAAGGTACTGTTCCAAGCTTTGGCAATTCCCGCCAACACTTGCCAAACAGGATATTTCGTGAAGGTAGTGTAGTCTTTGACGATTTTTTTCTCTGGACAGACAAGTTCACCAGGATCTAAAGCAACAACCTTTTGTTCACCGCCAACATCACATTTGGTGCGAATACCACCGTCCTCAGCATATGCCGTTGGATATAGTAGTGAGGCTGCGGTGCTATTACCGCCAAACGTCGCTTGGAATATTGGTGCTGATTCGGCGCCGTCAAACAGTGAGGTTGCTAATTCAACGTGCTGAATATTGTCGATTGTTCCGGCACGAATTTGGTCTCGCGTCAAGACTGGGCTAGCTTCCTCGTCATAGGTAAAAGCGGTGTATAATTGCTTCTTCTGGTCCGCTCCAACGATCTCAATAATTTTTTGGTCAACCGCTCCCACGATTTTTGCAACAAGGTCAATTGCTCCAATGATGGCATTGGCAGCCGCTATTTTTTTAAACAATTGTTTACTGATAATTTTACCTAGTGGTGTGTCCGGTGCTGCTTTGGACAGAGAGTCGATATTGTTAATGGCTTCTTTTTGACCTTTAACTTTCTTCACTTTTTCATCAGCTTTTGCCTTGTTATCGCCAGTGGCCTTTTCAGCCTCTTTTTCTGCTTCGCTAATCTTACTATCAAGGTCGTTATTTAATTTATCTAACGTGTCCTGGCATTTTTTGGCATCAGTACCATCTAAACATCCCAAATATGCTGCAAAGCGAGGTGACATTTTGGCAGTGATGCGGGTATTCATGTTCAGTTTAATTTTAGCCTTAAAATCAGCATATTTCTGACCAGCTTTTTCTGGTATGATGTTAAACTTTTTCACACCGTATTTTCGGTACAATACACGTTTAGATAGATAGCGCATGAAGTAATTACGGCCATGAACTTTACGTGTCATCTTTTTGATGTGGCGACGCATGTCTTTGTGAGATAACTCCTTTTCTACCCCTTGCAGGACAGAGTTCATATCTTTTGACTCAAGATGCATGGTAAATGAGGTCGCTTTACCACCCAGGGTGTTTCTACCACTTGCATTAAAGACAGCCTTAACGTTTCTTCCTTCTTTTTCAAATTTAGCATCAAGCTGCTCTTCAAACCACGTGCTATATTTTGTAGCTCCCAGGTGACACAAAACACCACCGCCAGCACAGAACACGAGATTGGCATCGCCAGGATATGCGGTTTGCATCATTTTCATGGCGACCCAGCGTGTGGTGATATATTCTAGCCGTTGGTTAATGGCGTGTTGTGGCACAGAGCTGAGCTGGTCGGTGATAGTAGAGACCATGGCATCAAGCTTATATGGCAAAATTGTGAAAAATAACATCATTAAGCCAAATAATCCTCCACCAATGCTGGCTGTAGCGCCCCATTTTCTACGACTCATATTTGCCAAGAGGTTACCACGCTTTTTACCGCCGGCCTTATCTAAAGGTGATCGAGAATACAACTGTTCTTGACTATTAACACTGTCCGCGGCGTTGAGCCCGTCGTCTTTCTTGTCGCCATCATAAAAATTATCATTGGCGGTATTATTCTCCATGGAGTTCAGATATTTAGACGTTTGTCCAGAGGCCGGATTGAGCCGTTCATCAACATCTGGATCAGTCGTATAATCAATCCGCGCCATGATTATACTGCTCCATATCCACCAATTGGTGTTTCAGACGGAAGCTGTTGTTTTACAGGTGAAGTATTAATTAGATCATACTCGGTATCACTGGCTTGAATCTGGATGTGCACGTGGTTTTGTCCAGCAAAGAACAGCCCCTGTCCAACTGGGAAATTCGCTAAGCGTTTCTGCTCTTCCTCGGTTAGCTTAAACACACTGGAAAGCACATCAACGGCGCTGGATGATTGTTTGAGGAGTAACTGCATGGATGAGTTGGCAACGATAGCGCGGCCCATTTTACTACCGACAAAGTCCTCGACATCCTGAGTGATGGTAGTGAGTCCTAGTTGATATTTTCGGGCTCGTTTCGCTAGACTAAACAAGAAGCTAGCTGAGTCTTCATATTTCATCAATTGCCACGCCTCGTCAACAATCAACATACGCTTTTTCTGGTCGGTTCGAGTGATATTCCAGATGTGATTTAATACAATATACATAGCCGTTGGGCGTAGTTCGTCTTCTAGGTCTCGGATGTTAAAGACCACCATAGCGTTATTGATATCGATATTACTCTGCTGACTGAAAATACCAGCAAAAGTACCAGAGGTAAACTTACGCAGACGCTGCGCCAGTTGCGGACCGGTGCCGCCCATGTGTAGTAATGTATCGTACAAATCATGAATGGTTGGCGGTGTTGAATTGTGGGTCAATGGATCTGATGTGATACCAACACGAGCGTAGGTGTCGATCAACGCCTGGTCGATGTCTGCTTCCTCTGCTGCGGTTAGTCCGATAGAACCAGCCACTGAACCACCCAACATTTGACGCAGTAAACCGTGCAGTGTAACCAAGTTGGCGCGTAATGCGTCGTCGGCTTCTTCAGTGTCGATCACTCGTGGCAAATCAAACGGATTGATGCGCGTGTCACTATTCAAACTCAGGCGTATATGACTACCGCCAACGGCATCACATAGCTTTTGGTATTCATTTTCTGGGTCGATGATGACAATATCAGCGCCAGTCATCATACTACGCAGCGCTTCCAGCTTCACGGTAAATGACTTACCAGCACCAGACTTTGCAAACACTACCATGTTGGCATTCTCTAGAGAAAATCGGTCGAAAATCACCAAACCATTGTTGTGCATATTGATACCGTACAACACACCCTTGCCGTCAGTTAGGTCAGCAGAGGTGAATGGGAAGCTAGTGGAGATGGCACCAGTGTTCATGTTGCGGCGGATTTGTAATTGATCCATCAACTGAGGAATGGTGCTGTTTAGTCCCTGTTCTTGCTGGTTTGACGCTACTTTACTAAAGATAAGCTGCTGACCAAAGATAGTTTCAATTTTGTGTTGAATAAAGTTCAGCTCATCAAGGCTGTCGGCATAAATTGTCACATATAGTCCGTAACGGAAGAATTTTTCTGACCCAATCTGCAGCTGGAAGCTAGTATGAATATCAACGCAGAGAAGGGACGTGTGCGTGACCCAG
>CAJPSL010000013.1 GCA_905373315.1 Candidatus Saccharimonadota bacterium | reverse complement strand
TCCTTTTTGCTGGAAGATATTGCGAGTTAGCGGCGATAGTTTATAGATTTCACCGTCGTACTCAACTTCTCGCTCACCAACAACAGTCGCGCTAATCGCTTTATCCTGTACAAAAGTAATTACATCGCCATTTTTTAGCCCTTTTCGATAGAAACTAAAGAGCGCCCCCTGTTTTCGTGATTGCGTCACCTCATCAAATTCACGTTCCTTATCAATATGCTTTGGGTACACTACTTTGCCATCAAATGCCAGCAAAAGTTGCTTAACAAGCTCGCAGTCCAGCGCAAATAATTCACTATCATCAACTTGATGCTTACTAAAAATTTCGTGTAGTAGACTCTCCTTATCATCATAATCATCAAGTTCAATCGCAAAAAAACGCTTCAGTCCAGGAACATTATGATAGCCATTGCCTTCAAGATACCGCATTCGCTCACCATAGTTCTGCGAGCCAGTCTTGCCAATTTTAATCAAACCAGAAACCGCAGTATTCATAATATAAACGATGCCCTTCATATTGTCCTTTCTCCAAACAAAAATCACCTCTTTTGACCTCGAGAATCCGCTGGGTTTTAACGCGGACGGTACCATCTCGATTCCAAAAGAAGTGATTCTTTTAGCTC
Organism: Candidatus Saccharimonadota bacterium; assembly: GCA_905373315.1. GTDB lineage: Bacteria > Patescibacteriota > Saccharimonadia > Saccharimonadales > Saccharimonadaceae > Nanosynbacter. The sequence goes on along the minus strand of CAJPSL010000013.1, from coordinate 8,453 downwards.
TTTCTTATGCTATTTACGCAAGCTCACGGCGGGGTCTAATCTCAGGTGCTAAAAACTGATTTCTTCCCGCAGGCTTCGCGGTTGATAGCCGCTCATTTTGCGCTAACATCATCAGAGAAAAACCTCATTAGACACACGCAAAAACGCCCTACTCTCATTGTAGCGCGTTTTTACCAAAATCCCAAGAGATTATTTGATTTCCAAACCACCCAGGACGCATTCGCCCTTCAGGTAGATTGTCTTTTTAGCGGAAGGCTTCGACATAGTCTTATCATCGCTGCCACCCAAAACACCACGCACCTCGTTTTTGACGATCACATCATCAGGTAAGTTGATATTAATGCCACCGCAAAACGTAAAGACATCAATGATTGCGCCATCCTTAATGTTCGCCTGACGCAAATCTAAATCGACGCCACCAAATATCGCTGTTGCTGAACCACCAGTATAATCACCTCTCACTCGTGACTGTTCACCGTAAAAAATTGCCACCTTTTCGTTATCATCGTCACCCGACTTCTTAGTCTGTTTGCGATTTCCAGAACCGATACTAAACACCATCATCAACCCAACAGCGATCAATACCACTGGCCAAAACAGTTTCCAAATACTAACATCAATGACGCCATACGCATTCAAACCAATCGACACACCAGCGGCCATCAATAGCAGGCCCCACGCCCGCGTCAGCAGTTTTCGGGAGCTAACTATTGTCACCAGCCCCGCCAGCACTAGGCCGGCTGCCCAAACCGTTCCCCAGAACACGTTCCAGCTATCAAACTTGATGATTTCGAGATTCCTGAGTAACAGAACCCCGCCGAGTGCTACAATGGTGACGCCAAAGAACGCTCTGACAAGAAAGTTTTTCTTCATATCTTTATTATGACATATGGTCACGCATTATCAAAGTAAAAAATTGCAATAATGTTTTCGTAAAATAGGGCAATACGTCTAGAACAACTGCTCACCAAACTTTGCGATTATCGCCATTATGGCAAGGACCACTAGAACTGCCGCAAATAACATATCATATCCGCGATCAACAAATTTACCCAGGGTCTTACCAGGTATATTCTTAACCAAAACATTGTACCGTGTCATACCAAAGAAAATCAAAATCATACCAAGGTCCAGAGTCAAGCACCACGGGCACAGTGCGCCAATCACCAAATAGCTCATACCAAACATCCAGAAAGCAAAAAGAAGCCCCACAATCACCCCGGCTTGCGCGCATTGCATAAACCATTTCGGAAACTTTGTCCCCGCCAACAGGGCAACGGCGATGGTAATCATCACCGGCAAGGTTGCCAGGCCAATAAAGCTGTTCGGAAAGCCCAAAATCGCTGCAGACCAATGGTTGGCAACCGCCGAACAGCTCAGTGCTGAGTTTAAGTCACAACTAAGAACCGCCTCTGAGTTTTTGGCTAATACTAAAGATTCGATTGACAAAGCCAGTGATGCCAATAATCCTAATGCGCTTCCGACCAACAACGCCAGTGCCGACAGATGTCGCCGCTTCAAGTCCTCATGAAATAACCAATCTCGCACTTTCTTAAACATAAAAACTTACCTCGCTAATTGTTGGCAGCGGAGTTCCCCGCCACATATTTTGTAACTGACCGCTGTCACTCAACGCAATAATCGTCGGGTATTCCACAATGTCGTATGTCCTACAAAAATCACTACCAGCCGCCGAATCTGGATTGACTTCCTCCAAATCATGCCCTGTCTGATTTTTGAAATCCCTGAGATAATCAAACACTGCGCGAGCGTGGTCGCTCTCTGTTTTGTACACAACAACAACGCGCATATCTTAATCCCTTTTCTCTCGTTGCTGAGCTAAAATTTTCTCAAATTCATCCAATGTCTTGAAATCATAATACACACTGGCAAATCGAACATACGCTACCTCATTACGGTCAGCCAAAGCGTCCAAAACTGCATCACCAATCTGTTTTGATGGCACTTCAGACTCTCCCAACGCATACAACGCGTCTTCGACAGCACTCACGATCTGCTCAACTTCTTCTTCCGACTTGAAGAACTTGCCGACTGACTGATGCACTGCTGAAGATAGCTTAAATCGGTCAAATAACTCTCGACGTCCACTCTTTTTGAGCACTGCCAGGTTTGGTTTTTCAATTCGCTCGTACGTCGTAAACCTTCTACCGTCAGCTGTTTCTCTGCGACGGCGAATTGCCATGCCGCCAGCAACTTCACGCGACTCAAGCACCCGACTGTCACCAATGTTTACTACTACCATAGACTACTCCCTGTTCTTCTTGCGACGGCGTAAGAATGCTGGGGTGTCGTCCTCGTCGTCATCCTCATCTTCTGGTGGATTGTCCCAAATGTTCGTGTCGTCTTCAGCAGCAAAATGTTCGGCAGCCTCTTTATGTTCTAGCTCCATGTCGATATTTTGCACCATTTCTTCGTCTAGATTGTTTGAACTGGTTTCAACTGGGTTCACGTCAAGCGTCACATCTCGGTCATGAAAAGTCTCACTGTCAAATCCTGTAGCGATAACTGTAATCACCAAATCATCTTCCATCTCTGGTTTCAACGTCGCACCAAAGATAATGTTTGCGTTTGGCGACACCGCGCTGGTGATGATTTCAGCCGCTTCTTGGATCTCCGCCATGCTCATGTCGTAACCACCAGTAACATTAAACAGCACACCCTTAGCTCCATCGATTGACACTTCAATCAACGGAGATTCAATTGCCTGCTGAGCCGCCTGAGCTGCTCGGTTTTCACCGCTCGCCCGACCAATACCCATCAAGGCCGAGCCAGCATTGCTCATGATAGCCTTCACGTCAGCAAAGTCCAGGTTAATCAATCCGTGCTCGGTGATCAGTTCAGAAATACCTTGCACACCCTGACGCAGTACATCGTCAGCAATTTTGAAGGTTTCCAACAGTGGAGTGCGTCGATCAATAGTTTGCAATAAGCGATCATTTGGAATAGTAATCAATGTATCAACTTGTCGACCCAAGTGAGTGATTGCCCAATCAGCATTCACTCGGCGCTTTTCACCTTCAAAGCTAAATGGTCGCGTGGCAACACCAACCACCAAAATACCCAACTCACGAGCAATCTCAGCAACCACATAACCAGCACCAGAGCCCGTTCCGCCACCGGCACCAATAGTCACAAACACCATGTCAGCGCCTTCAAGAGCGGCACGAATTTCTTCACGTGACTCATTAGCGGCTGCCTCACCAACCGCTGGGTCAGCACCAGCACCAAGGCCATTGGTCGTTGAATGTCCTAGATGGATTTTGACGTCGGCTTTTGAGTTATGCAACGCTTGTGCGTCGGTATTCATAGCGATGAACTGCACACCGTTGAGGCCGGCATCTTTCATGCGGTTGACCGCTGAACCACCGGCGCCACCAACACCAACAACTTTGATGCTAGCAAATGTCTGAACTTCGCTTGGTTGTATTTGTGGCATTATTGTATCTCCCCTCTAATCTCTATCCAGTATATCATCTTTGACCCTGGAGTGGTCATATTTATTTGAATTTCGCGAACAACCCACCTAAAAATCCGCCAGCTTTTTGAGCAACTTTACTAGCTTTTTTACCATGAGTTCCTTCAGAGCGGGACGGATTGGTGGACATTGCCAGCATCAATCCTATCGCTGCTGCATATTCTGGATCTTTGATGTCGTCAGTCATGCCAGCATAATCCTGCACTTTACCGATTTTCACCGCCAATCCAATCTGTTCTTTGGCAAATTCAGCCAAGCCTTTTACTTTAGCGCCACCGCCAACTAGCACGGCTCCACTCGGCATTTTGCTGATGCCACCTGCCTTTTTCAGTTCCTTAGCGACCAGCTCAAAAATTTCTTCATAGCGCGCCTCAACGATTTCTGCAACTTCTGCCCGGTGAAAAACCTGTGTTTCCTTCTCGTGCTTAATGTCAACCACGCCCGTAGTCTCGCCACCCAATTCACCATGCTGTAACTTAACTTTTTCAGCAATTTCCAAATCAACCTTAAGACCAATCGCCAAATCATTGGTGACATTTTGTGAGCCCATCGGCACGACTGAAAGATGTTGCAAATCACCTTCCTCAAACACCGCCACTCCTGTCGTGGAAGCTCCAATATCAATCACAGCCACACCATTTTCCATCTGAGATTCATTCAATACCGCTTGAGCGCTCGCTAACACCGTTGGAACTATTCTGACAGCATCAATATTGGACATTTCCGCCAACTTGTGCAAATTCCCCAAGTGTGGCACCAATCCAGAGACAACGTTGGCCCGTAGCTCCAACCTCGTCCCAGTCATACCAATCGGGTTTTTGATATTATCTTGCCCATCCAATCGATATTCGTACGGAACCACTTCCAAAATCTCACGATTTGCAGGAACTTTTCCAACTGTCGCTACATTCTCCAGACGCGCTACGTCGTCTTCCGTCACTTCACTACTGCTTGCATTAACAGCAACCATACCGTCTACTTTAGTACTGATGATATGTACGCCATTGGTACCCAAAGCAGCCTGGTTCACTCGATGACCGCTCATTCGCTCAGCCGCATCAAGCGCCGTATCAATCGCTGCCGCTGGCCCATTCAAGTGCGTGATCACGCCCTTACGCATCCCGCTATTGGGAGCTTGCCCCACGCCAATAATTCTTGGCACGCCCGTTGTCTCGTCGATGTGTCCGATAACACATCGCACTTTTTTCGTGCCGATATCAATTCCTACCGCATAATGAGATTGTTCTTGCATATGCTTACAGTATATAGGAATATGGGGTCATTTTGCAAGCTGTCAAAAAAGCACAAGCATGATACACTAGACACATGAAACGTAGTACTTTTTCTCATAAACCTGGCTTTACCTTAATTGAGATGATCATTATCATTTCCACAATCGCCATTCTCTCAGCAATTGGCATAGTGAGTTACCAGCATGTCAGGCAAAACGCCTATGACGCAAAAGCCAAAAATACGTTGCAACAAGTCGAGACGGCATTCAAAGCCTACATTACGGCAGGCAATAAAATACCGATGCGCTACTATCACCCCCTCAAGTTTTACAATGACCCAGGCGGCGGATGGATGGACCTTGGAGTGTCCGTCTTCCATGGCGGTGGGATAGGTAATGCGTTAAATAAAGCTGGTTTCCTGTCTGGCAATATAACGGATGATCTGAAAAATGGCCCCAAAAAAGACACCGACCTAAAAAATAATATCGGCTTTCGACAATGCGGCAAAGACAAAGTCTTTTTCTACATTGAAATATACGGTAAAGGCATCGAACAGCGCGAATTCAACAAAAAAATGGAAGACCTTCACTGCCAACAAAAAACTGACGAAGCCTGGCTGGCCGAACACGGTATTAGCCGCTACGCAGGCGGCTGGGGTAGTGGAAACTTCCGTATCCAGCCAAATTATCTCGTTGCAGAAATTGATTTAACGTAGTTCTATAGCTTCGTCAAAATTTCCGCACCCGTCTCAGTGATCAGTACGGTATGTTCAAAATGCGCGCCTAGACTGCCATCTTTCATGCTAATCGTCCAGCCATCATCCTCGGTAACAATTTTCTCACCGCCGAGGCTGGCCATTGGTTCGATGGCAATTGTATCACCAGCGTGCAACACCGGACCAGTACCACGCTGACCATGATTTGGAATCTCTGGACTCATGTGCATTTCCAGCCCCACGCCGTGACCAACCAACTCACGAATAATACCCAATTTAGCCTTCTTCAACACCGCTTCTATCGCCGCTGAAATATCACCAACACGCGTTCCCTCGCCAGAAATCGCATCAATCCCTGCATACAAACTCTGTTCCGTTGCGTGGAGTAAATGTTTTTTAGCACCACGTGGCTCTTCGTCAACCACCATGGTAAAGGCGCTGTCAGTTTTCATGCCACGGTAGCCGATCACCAAGTCAAAACTCACCACGTCACCCTCCTCAAACACATAATCTGTCGGGAACGAGTGCACCAACTGCTCATTGGTCGACACGCAGATCACCCCTGGGAACTTCACTTCATCTGTCAAATACGTTGCTTCCGCACCAAAATCCTTAATTCGCTTAGCAACAAAGTTATTAGCATCCAATTCACTCATGCCAGCCGTTACTCGCTGGCGCAATTCATCATAAATCGTTGCCAACATCCGCCCGCATTCGCGCATATCTTTCATCTGTTGTGGCGTTTTTTCACCAGTGATCAATTGGCTCATTTGGCACCCTCAACGATTCCGCGGCTAACCAGCTCTTTTTCAATCTCATCATGAACTTGCCCTACCGTACCCACGCCGCTCATATGGATGATTGGGATATTATTATCATTCAGATAGTCCAAAATTGGGTAAATTTCACCCCGGTAAATGCTAAGTCGCTTATCAATTGCTTCTGGTGTGTCGTCAACACGACCACGCACCCGCAAACGCTCCAAAATCTCATCTCGTGGCACTTCCAGTACGATCACCAACTTCACATCCTGCCCATGATGCGGCCGCGACTCAATCAACCACTTAGCCTGCTCCAATTGGCGAGGATAACCGTCCAGAATCACGCCGTTAATATCCTTAGCCTTATTCAAAGCCTCACCCATCAAACCATTGATGATCTCCACTGGCACCAATTCACCAGATTGCATACGATGAATCAATTCACCATCGTGCGTGTCGCGCAGCAACTGCCCTGCGCTCAGCCAACGCCAACCATGACGCGCTGCCAAAATCTGCCCCTGCACGCTCTTACCAGCACCGGCCGGCCCAAAAAAGATAATCATGTTCCCTCCTATTTTGTCAGTTTTTCTTTAACAATCTTTGCAACCAACGCACCGTCAGCCGCGTTGCCAACTTTCTGCTTCACCACGCCGATAACCTGACCCATCTTTTGCATGGAAACGTCATTCATGCTCGCCACAACGTCTTCAACAATCGTCACAACTTCTGCTTCACTCAACTGTTCTGGTAAAAATTCTCGCAAAATTTCCGCCTCTTGCTCCTCAGGCTCCGCCAATTCCGCGCGACCATTACTGCGATAAAGCTCCGCACTCTCAACGCGTTTTTTCACCTCACGAGCCAGAACTTTTTCAACTTCAGCATCGTCTAAGCCTTCGTCACGCTTGCCCAGCGACACTTCCTCGTTCAAAATTGCTGCCTTTACATTACGCAAAACATCACCACGAAAACGATTGCCGCCCAAAAGAGCGGCTTTCATTTCATCAGTGATGCGCGCTTTTAGCGCTGACATTAACGCACTCCCAGGCGCATTTTTGCCGTTTTTTCAGCCCGGCGTTCACGACGAACGATTGCCTTTTTACGGCGCTCGGCCTTTGAAATTGGTTTCTCAAAGCGCATAACGTTTTTAGCTCGAGCCAAAACACCGCTTTGCAAAACCTTACGGTTGAAACGACGAATGATGTTTTCGTTCGCTTCCTTCTGATCTTTACGTGTTACTTGTACCATACTTCCTGCATTATAACAGATGAGGAAATATTTGACAAATTACTATTCCAGATCAACCGAGTATATCGCTGCCAAACTTGCTGGCTGGTTCATATTGGCGTGTGTGTGACGAAGGATATTCCACTGATCGATTTCTGGAATACCAGGTATATTGCGTGCGCGCTCAACTATCATTTGAATATCTTCCCATTTGTTCAGGTGGCTCAGTTCTGGCACCAAAATATGGATAGAATCTCGCACATTTGGAGCTGCCATTCTAAAGTCCTTCTCAAATGCATTCCTCTTCAACCCATATGGATCCACTAAGAGCGACTGAATCCAACCATTCTCGGGTGCTTCAAACGGACGGCCCAGCTCCTCTAGACTAAGTCCAACACCTCCTATGCATTCAATACGGTGAGGAGCTTCCACCGGGAGTGATATCAAGCCAGCTTCTTTAGCTGTTGGAGAAGCTGACTCCTTAACATATTTACTATTCTCTGCTCCTTCTTTTCCAAAAAAGCTGACAGCAATATCGACGAGGCTCATCTCTCGCGTACCTGTTGGATCATGCAGCCGCAGCTCTGATACTACCCCTGGTGTCATATTTGCGGCTACTCCCGTAGCTACCCTTGCTCCCAGCGAGTGCCCAGCTACATTGACCTCATCATAGTCTTGAGCAACATGCTCCAACACCTTTGCATAATATTCGCCTGCTGGTACATAGCTACCAGTCTGCCTGATTTCTTTTTGGACCGACTTTGGCAGCATACCAGAATTACCGATTCCTGGACCATTCATTACCATATAGGCAACATCTGGATTTGCATAAACCATATCGACCGCTTCACGCAGAGCGTTCTGATGACGAAAGGCACCGCAGTAGCCATAATACACAACCTGAAGCTTTTTCGCATTAAGATTGCCGACCACCGCAGCCTCAAATCCGATACCACCCAAGCCACGAATATAGCGTGGGTCTCTCGCCTGCTCAATAACTTTTTCTTTCTGGTCCTTGTTGATAT
>CAJPSL010000012.1 GCA_905373315.1 Candidatus Saccharimonadota bacterium | reverse complement strand
AGAATAAGCAAAGGCAGGGTTAAGCATGGCTCGAATTGCTGGGGTAGTTATCCCAACAGAGAAGCAAGTGCAAATTGCGCTCACCTATATTTATGGGATTGGGCCAAAGCACGCTTTGAGCATCCTTGCGGCGGCTAAGATTGAGCCGACCACTCGGGTGAAAGATCTCACCGAGGCTGAAGAAAACAAGATTCGCGAAATTATCGACAGCGAATACACCGTCGAAGGTGATCTCCAGCGCTTGGTAACTAACAACATTAAGCGCTTGAAGGATATCAACGCCTATCGCGGTCTTCGCCACAAAGCAGGACTGCCGACACGCGGACAGCGGACTCGTACGAATGCACGAACTCGCAAGGGTCGCGCCATCGCCGTGGGCGGTACACAACCAAAAGCAGCAAGTAAGACCTAAAGAAAGGACTAAGAAATGGCAGACGCAAAATCTACCAAGAAGAAGCAGCGCCGATCAGTCCCAGCTGGTCAGCTGCATATTCAAGCAACATTTAACAACACCATTGTTACTTTTTCCGACAAGAAGGGTAACGTGTTGACCGCTTCATCAGCTGGTGCATGTGGTTTCCGTGGTAGCAAAAAAGGCACCGCCTATGCTTCACAGGTTGCTGCTGAAAAAGCTGCTGAAGCTGCGAAAACTCAGTATGGTTTGAAATCAGTTGACGTTTTCGTTAAAGGTGTCGGCTTGGGCCGTGATGCCGCTATTCGTGCGGTTGGCGCGTTCGACATCTCAGTAGAAAGCATTAAGGACGTAACTGGCGTGCCTCACGGCGGTGTTCGTCCACGAAAGGCACGGAGGGCATAATTATGGCACGAGATAATTCACCGATTGTCAAGCAAAGCCGCCGCGAAGGTTATGCGCTTCATCCAAAAGCACATAAAGTTTTGGCACGGAAATCTGGCATTCCAGGTCAGCACGCACACAGCCGACACAACAAACCAAGTTTGTACGCCACGCAGCTGCGCGAAAAGCAAAAAGTTCGCCGCCTGTACGGTTTGGTTGAAAAACAATTTGCTCGGCTGATGGACGAGGCCACACGCGCCCAAGAAGGTTTGGCAGGTGAAAACCTGTTGAAGCTGTTGGAACGCCGCCTGGACAACGTTGTGTACCGTGCTGGTTTTGCAACCAGCCGCCGCGCTGCTCGCCAGCTGGTCGGACACGGTCACTTCTTGTTGAACGGTCGCCGTGTCGATATTCCATCAATTCGCGTCAAAGCAGGTGATGTCATTGAAGTACGTCCAAAGAGTACCAAGTCGGTATACTTTACGCACATCGACGACGTTGTCAGTAACTCAATTCAAGGTCCGCTCAGCTGGATGAAGAGTGATGTCAAGAAATTGAAAATTGAGATCACTGGACAGCCAAAGCGTGAAGAAGCAGAAGCTGACATCAACGAGCAATTAATTGTTGAGTTTTACTCACGATAAAAGAAGGGTTAGGGAAAAGTATGGCAAAAGCAATTTATAATCCAGCTCTGGCAAGCATCGAAGATGTTTCTGACACCAGTGCAACCTTTCTGATTGAACCGCTCCACTCAGGCTACGGCAACACATTGGGTAACTCAATGCGCCGCGTCTTGCTCTCCAGCATCCGCGGTGGCGCAATCGTCGCTTTCCGCATCGAAGGTGCAACACACGAGTTCACCACCGTTGAGGGCATCAAAGAAGATGTCGTTGACATCATGCTGAACCTGAAGGGTGTTCGACTCCGCGTTCACACCGACGAGCCAGTCGAGCTGCGTCTGGAAAAAACTGGTGGTGTTATCACAGCTGGCGACATCCAAGCAAACGGCGAAGTAGAAGTTGTTAACCCAGACCACGTCATCGCTACCATCGATGATCCAAAGAAAACAGTCATCATGGACTTGGTGGCAGAAGCTGGTCGCGGTTACCAGACGATTGAAGACTCCAGCGAATCACGTCTACACTCAGACATGATCGCTCTGGACGCAGTCTTTACTCCAGTGTTGCGCGTGCGTTACAAGGTTGATCCAACTCGTGTTGGTGACGAAACTGACCTGGACAAATTGACCATGACAATTGAAACTGACGGCACCATGACGCCACGCGAGGCATTTGAAGAGGCTGCAGCTATTTTGGTCAATCAATACACGGCCCTGGCTGGCAGTACTACTGTCGTAAGCGCACCAGCGCTTGGCACAACCACTGAAGACAGTGAAGCTGAATTGGATACATCCATCGAAGAATTAAACCTAAGCGCCCGCACGACGAACGCGCTGATTAACAATGAAATCCGCACAATTCGCGACCTGGTGACTTTGACCGAGCAAGATTTGCGAGAATTGAAAGGCTTTGGCTCAAAGGCGCTGGATGAAGTACGTGACAAGATGGCGGAGTTGGAGTTTTAACTATGCATAGACACGGATATCAAGGGCGCAAGTTCGGCCGTGAGCGTGATCAACGGCGAGCCTTGCTCAAGGGTCTGGCAACTAGCCTGGTCGAGCACGGCAAAATCGAGACCACCTTGCCGAAGGCCAAAGAGCTGAAGCGCCACATTGAAAAAATCATCACCAAGGCGAAGAAGGGCGATCTAGCCAGCCGCCGCCAGGTGATCGCAGCACTCAGCACCCGCGCTGCTGCTTACAAACTGGTTGATGAAATCGCCCCACAACTCGGCGGCCGCACCAGCGGACACGTTCGCGTTGAGCGCACCCGCCTACGTGTTGGCGACGGCGCGCAAATGGCAATCATCGAGTTTGTCGACGATATCAAACCAATGCCAAAGAAGGAGAAATAAGATGAAGACTTATTCACAAAAACCATCTGACGTTTCTCGCCGCTGGGTATTGTTTGACGCAAGCGAGTTACCACTGGGCCGTTTGGCAACTGAAATTGCCAAGCACCTGACCGGTAAATATAAGCCAACCTATACACCGCACGTTGATGGTGGCGACTACGTCGTGGTTATCAACGCCGCAAACACCGTCGTTACTGGCTACAAGGAAACTGACAAGTACTACTACCGTCACAGTGGTTTCCCAGGCGGCATCAAAGAAACGCAGTTCAAAGAAATGCGTGAACGCCACCCAGAGCGAATTATTGAAGAAGCTGTCAAAGGTATGTTGCCAAAGAACAAATTGCAAGCAGAACGCCTCAAGCGCCTGCACGTATTTGCTGGCAGCGAGCATGCCCACACAGCACAAACCCCAGAGAAAGTTGAGGTAAAGTAATATGGCTACTGATACCTATTTCTACGGCTTGGGACGACGCAAAAGCGCTTCAGCAAGTGTTCGCTTGCTTCCTGGCAAAGGTACCATCACCATCAACGGCAAAGCAGCCGCTGAGTACTTGGATGGCAACAAAACCTTGCTCGCTGAAGTAACCGACCCACTAGCTGTCGTCAGCAAGCAAAAGGAATACGATGTTAGCATCTTGGTCAAAGGTGGTGGTCTCGCTGGTCAAGTTGACGCCATCAAGCTTGGCATCGCCAAAGCATTGACGGCTGCTCACGCTGACCTACGCCCAGTCCTAAAGAAGGCTGAGCTGCTCAAGCGCGACCCACGCGAGAAAGAGCGCAAGAAATACGGTCTGCGTTCTGCCCGCAAGCGCGAACAATTCTCCAAGCGTTAAAACAGAGGAGAAACCGATTCTCGAAAATACTCCGTCATGTACAGGCGGGGTATTTTCATAGTATACTAATATAATGTTTGACCGACTCATCCATCGCTGGCTGCGTGTCCCGTATAAACTATACGTGCATGATTTTCAAACACCCAAACAGCCTCGCGCCACCGTCGTGTTGATTCATGGCATCGGGAGCTCGTCAGCCATGTGGAAGCGAGTTGTAGGGCGCCGTAAGATTGATAGATCGACTCGCGTACTAGCGGTTGACTTACTCGGTTTTGGCAATTCGCCGCGACCGCATTGGAAGACCTATGACGTCAAAACACAGGTCGATTCACTAGTCGCAACCTTGGCGCAGCAAAAGGTCGATGGACGAATCATCTTGGTTGGCCATAGTTTAGGGGCACTCGTGGCAGTACACACCGCCCGATATTATCCTTCGTTGATCGATTCGCTCATCCTGTGTAGCCCACCGCTGTATCACCAACAAGGCAAAGATCGTTTAGCTGAACGCCAACTGCGCAGCCTATACCAAAAAATTATCGATAAACCAGCGCTCGGCAAGGTGATCGCCAGTGATTTTGCCAAAAAATACAAGCTATTCAACCCTGGCTTTCTCGTCGATGAGTCAAACTTACAAATCTTTCTCGACACCCTGGACACAGCCATCATCAACCAAAAAGCGCTGACGGAAATTGCCGAGTTAACCATACCAGTTGAAATATTTTACGGGCAATTCGACCCAGTCATCATCAATAAAAACTTACGAAAATTAGCAAAACAAAAACACATCGCCGTCACCAAAATCTTAGCAAGTCATGAAATTGACAGACGCTACGGTCAATTTGTCGTCCAGGCCATTAATCGGCACGTCACCGGGGATGATTATGGCCAAGCGTAAAGACCCAGTTCAGGAGCGCCAGAGAAAGCGTGAGCTCTGGATTGCTCGTACCGTCAAGTGGAGCGGCCTGTCTCGCGCCGAGGCTGAGATGATGCTGGCACGAACGCGCACCCAGAGCTTTCGGCTCAATCCATTGGTCGATGGGGAAGTCGCCCCCGAACTACTGAGCCGCCAGGTTGCCTGGTGTCCGGATGGCTACGAACTTATCCCCGAGCACATCGCTGAATATCAGCAACTGGCTGACAGCGGCCGCGGCTACATCCAAAATGCTGCCAGTTGGCTACCGGTATTGGCACTTCAACCTGCAGCAGGTGAACGCATCCTCGACCTGTGCGCTGCGCCTGGCGGTAAATCCAGCCATATTCAAGCCCTAGCCAGTGGTCAAGCCGATCTGGTCTGTAATGACAATTCCAAGCCGCGCCTGATGAAACTTCAGGCCAATCTCAAGCGTCTCAACGCCCCAGCCGAGTTCACACTAGCCGATGCTCGGCATATTTCCCGCCGTCAGCTGGAGGCCTTTGACAAAATCCTTCTCGACGCTCCATGTTCCGGTGAAGGGCTGATGAGCCTGAACGCTCGTGACGCCTCGTTGTTTGACAGTTGGTCAGTAGCGCATATTCGGAGGCTGAGTGACCTGCAAAAGCGCCTCATCCTCGAGGCTTGGCGGCTGCTAAAACCTGGCGGCACGCTTGTTTACAGCACCTGTACCATGGCGCCAGAAGAAAACGAAGCAGTCGTCGACTGGCTGCTGCGCCGTCAGCCTGACGCTGAGCCCATACCGATCGACATCACACTGCTACCAGATCGTGTGCCTGTCGTCCAGTCGTGGAATGACCGTAGGTTTACGCATGACCTAAGCGACTGTCTGCGCTTAATGCCGGGTGTACTGACTGAAGCGTTTTTTGTTGCTGTATTTCGTAAAACACCTTACGCCGAATAAGTGATATAATAGACCCATGAGTAAACCCGTCATCCTCACTGGCGTACGCGCCAACAACAATATTCACATTGGCAATTATTTTGGTGCCATTTTGCCGATTGTTGATATGGCGAAGCGCCGCTCGGCCGATTATGATATCAATCTGTTCATCCCCGATCTACATAGCTTCACCACGCCAATCGACCACAGTAAATTGTACGATAGCATCCTCAGCAACGCCCGGATTTACACGGCCGCGGGGTTACCGCTAGATAACGAGGCAATTCATTTGTACCGCCAGAGCCGCGTCCCGGCGCACAGCGAGCTGGCGTGGATCTTGGACTGCTTCACCGGGTTTGGTGAGATGGAGAGAATGACTCAGTTCAAAGAAAAAAGTCATCAAGTCCTAAGCGAAGAAGCGCGAGCAAGGTTAGGCCAACTATTCCAAACACCACCGAAAACCTTAAATGAGATACACGCCCTTCTTAGTATGGAGATTACTGCTCAGAAACGCGCCTCTGTCGGCCTCTTCAACTACCCAGTCCTGATGGCTGCCGACATCTTGCTCTACGGCGCCACTTACGTGCCGGTTGGCGACGACCAGACGCAGCACCTAGAATTTACCCGCGACATTGCCGAGCGGATGAACCGCAAATTTGGCGATCTGTTCGTTGTACCCAAACCAGTTGCCCAGCAGCATCAATTCTTCGGCAACGACCAGGGCCTGAGGATCAAAGACCTGGTGAACCCGACCAAAAAGATGAGCAAATCCGACGACAGCGGCAAGGGCGTCATTTTCCTCGGCGACGAGCCGCAGGCAGCACGCAAAAAAATCATGAGCGCCACCACTGATTCGATAGGTAAGGTACAGTACGACCGTGAAAACCAACCGGGCATTTCCAATCTACTGGAGATTTTGACGCTGGTACGCCAGGACAGCGGAAAAGACGTAAGCTTGGAGCAGACCATCAGTGAGTACGCCGGCATGGAGCGCTACGGCGATTTCAAGCGAATCGTGGCTGATGAAGTGGCGGAATTCTTAGCGAATTTCCAAGCGCGCCTGGCGGCAGTTGATGAGCCGGCAATTGAGCGCAAGCTAGAGTCCAGCGAGCGCGACATGAACATCGTCGCTAACGAAACTTTGCACCGCGTCCAAACAGCCGTGGGGCTACGGAGATAGGAACGCTCGCGTGAAAATTTCGCCGCGCACCGTCCTCAAGATCGCCAGATTGTACCAGCTGGCAGACGACAACACGCCCGTCAAAGCCTTGCGCCACCTGAAGATTCAGACGGACGAATCGCACATCGTGGCGGAATTTATTTTGAACAAGCAGCATTTTGCCGTGCTCTACGGCTCAATCGTCGATGAAGAATCAATTGACGAATTATGGCCCGGTAGGCCCGCCAATACTGAGATGTTATCAAACCCGCTTGACCCGAGCTTCACCGAGACACCGTTTCAGGGCAAGTTTGTCATGATGTTTCGAATTGTACCGACCAAACAGCGCCTAGACATCCACTTGTCCACGACATTTGACCCGTCGATTTCGCGCAGCCTCTGGCAAAAGTACATCAAAGCTGGCTATGTTTTGGTCAATCAGCGAGTGGTGACGACGCCGAAGTTCGAGGTTGACGAGACCGATGAAATTGCCGTCAAACTGCCAGAGCAGGAGCAGGCCAGCGCCGAGCTCCCGATATTATACGAAGACGATGACGTGATAGTGGTCAATAAACCCAGCGGTCTCCTAACCCACGCCAAAGGCGGACTATCAACTGAGCCAACCGTGGCGGAAATTATTCGCCCCAAGACTTCGTTTGCCTCAGACACCGACCGGCCGGGCATCGTCCATCGGCTCGACCGCGACACCTCGGGCGTACTCATCATCGCTAAAACTGCTGACGCCGCCGCTCATTTACAGCGGCAATTCGCCCAGCGTACCGCCAAAAAAACCTACCTCGCGGTGACCGACGGCGTGCCGAAACTAGCCGCCGCGAAGATTGACCTACCGATTGGCCGCAACCCATCCGCACCCAGCACCTTCCGCGTTGACCCGAACGGCAAGCCCGCCCAAACGACCTACCGCGTACTGGCAGCAACCGACACCCAAGCGCTCATTGAACTGAAACCTACCACCGGCCGCACCCACCAACTCCGCGTCCATATGGCACACCTAAACACGCCAATTCTCGGCGACCGCGTTTACGGCAAGCCAAACGCCAGCCGTCTGATGCTCCACGCCCACCAACTGGAAATCACGCTGCCGTCTGGTGAGCGAAGAATCTTTGAGGCAGCCATCCCCAGCGTATTCACTGAACTATTTCCTGAGTGCACCAACGACATAGAAGAACCGAGCGACCAATGAGCCAGACGCCTCTCATCTCCACTACCGACCAAGCCGCGGTAGAGCAATTAGCAAACCGCTTGCCGCAATCATTGATGATTATTGCCGAATCCGGCCTAGACGGAGCAGGGGTAGCCCGCCACCTGACACATCACTGCCGATCAGACGTCCTGACCGTCAGTCCGCTCCCGCAGAAGAACACCATCTCGACCGAACAAATCCGCGACCTAACGGCCATGCTACGCACCTACAGCTCTGTCCGCCGCGTCGTCATCATCAATCCAGCCAACGTCATGACCGAGTCCGCACAAAACGCATTGCTCAAAACACTCGAAGAGCCAAATCCTAACACTCATTTTCTCTTGATCGCCGAGACCAGCACAGACCTCCTCTCAACCATCCAATCCCGTTGCCAACAACTCACACTTCATCGCACCACCACCAGCCAAGACGCTAAAATGTTAGAGAATACCAACCTAACGCCTCAAGAAAAGCGCCAAATAGCATTTCTCGCCGCTGGATTGCCGCTCCTCATCACCGAGCTGAGCCACGACGCCACGAAGCTGGCAGAACGCCAAGCCATCGCCGCTGATGCCAAGCACATTTTGGAGCATCCCAGCTCCTACGCGTCCCTGAAATGCGCCCTGCGCTACACCGACCGAGCAAGCACCCTGCAGCTTATCGACATTCTCCTACGCTTCATCCATTTCCAGCTAAAACACGCCACCCAGCCGCCAGCCATGCATCAATTACTCCAAAAAGTACTACAAGCAGAGAAGTCTCTCCTAGCAAATGGCAATACGCGCCTCGCTTTATTGAAAATTGTGCTATAATTAAGCAGATATGTTAAGTTTGATATTCATTTTAGCAATTATCATTTGGGCAATCACCTACAAACCTTCCGAAGAAAATTCCGCAGATTTTCCAGCCAAGATTTCTGAAAAATTAGATCAGTTGTGGGCTATTGCGCAAGAATCCATCCGCGACAACAAATATCTCAGGGCAGAGAAGGCACTGTTGACGATTTTGCGTGTCGACGAAAAGAACGCCACTGCGTACAACCGCTTGGGTATTTTGTACGCCAAGCAGCAGGCCTACAAAGACGCCATTGAGTGTTTTGAGATTGCCCAGAGTTTAGAACCAAGCGCTTCCAGCTTGCATAATGTTGGTCTGATTTATTACGAAACGAAGAACTATCCTAAAGCAGCACTAGCCTTTGAGCAAGCCCTGGAGATGGAAGACGATTTGGCGGCACGCTACATCGCCTACGCCAAAGTCCAAGAAAAGATGGGCAATGGCAAAAAGATGATTGCTGCACTGGAAAAAGCAGTTGAACTTGACCCAATTCCCCAGACGCTCACCGTTCTGGCTGAAGCTTACGACAACAACGGGCAAGCAGAGCTGGCCTCTGGACTACGCAAAAAAGCTGCCGCCATGTTAGTCCCTGACAGTCACGGTGCCGTACCGCGTCAGCGCCGTCAACCAAAACCCT
>CAJPSL010000011.1 GCA_905373315.1 Candidatus Saccharimonadota bacterium | reverse complement strand
CTCCCCGCCTCTGATCACCCTGCTTATCATGTGAGCCCACAATATTCTTTATGGCATCAAGGGTAATAATGTCATTAACTCGATGGTCTACATATACACCAGAATTGTTCACTGCTTTTTCAAGGGCTTCATAGCCACTTTTTGCCGCAGCTGCATCTCGGGTATAGTAGAACGGATACGCCAAGGCCATGAACGCACAGGTTGGATCCTTGTCATAATCCTTTTTTGCCTTCACATCATCAACAAATTGTTTCATTTCTTCGCTATGTTTTTTCTTGGCTGCTTCATCAACTGACAAGTCGGTGTCTTGACGAATTTTATTATACCGGTCAATCATATCTTTGCCACATATCACATACGGTGTTTTCACCACTTGCTGTGGCTGCTTAAAGCCCAGGTAGAGAAACCCGCTTTTTACGCCAGCGACGACAATAGCCACGACGACTACTACTGATATAATACCCCATATAATCACTTTCTTCATACTGCTTATTCTAATACAGCTACGCTATCCTTGCAACCATCAGTGATGGTATAATAAGCTCATGAGTTTATCTATTGGTATCGTGGGGCTCCCCAATGTTGGCAAGTCAACCACGTTTAATGCATTAACAAACAACGATATTTTAGCGGCAAACTACCCTTTTGCGACGATTGAGCCGAACACGGGAATTGTTCCGGTGCCAGACGAACGGCTGGAGGTTTTAGCAAAATTATACGGCTCAGAGAAAATTCTGCCAGCCACGGTGACATTTGTGGATATCGCCGGGTTAGTAGCAGGCGCCTCCAAAGGTGAGGGTTTGGGCAATAAGTTTTTAGCAAACATCCGGCAATGTGACGCAATTGTGCATGTGGTTCGTGCTTTTGAAAATAACGCCATTTTGCGCCATGATGAAGCACCAGTCAACCCCAAAGCTGACATTGAGATCATCAACACCGAGCTAATCTTAGCAGATATTCAAACCATAGAAAATCGATTGCCACGGTTACAGAAAGAGGCCAAAGCCCGTCCGGCAGCTCGCGAAGAAGTCACCTATCTACAAACACTCCTAGAACAACTGCAGTCTGGTGTACCGCTATCTTCAATAGTCGACCTGAACACAGAATTGATTCAAGATCTTCACTTGTTAACTGCCAAACCGGTTATTTATGCATTCAATGTTGACGAGGCGGGACTAACCGATGCTACGCTGCAATCAGAGCTGACTTCCTTGGTGGCGCCTGCTAAAGCTTTGTTTTTGAGTGCCAAACTGGAAGAAGAGCTGAAGGGACTATCACCCGCAGAAGCTGCCGAGCTGTTGGAAAGTTACGGTGTCACGGAAACCGGACTCATGCAATTGATTCATGCCGCGTATGATACCCTCGGCCTTCAAAGTTACTTAACTGCTGGACCTAAAGAGGTTCGTGCCTGGACTATCCACAAAGGATGGACGGCGCCACAGGCTGCTGGCGTTATTCACACCGACTTTGAAAGAGGCTTCATTGCTGCTCAAGTGGTCGACTATCACGACCTCGTCAGTGCTGGCTCTGAAGCTGCCGCCCGCGCTGCTGGCAAGATACGGACCGAAGGTAAAACCTACGTCATGCAACCTGATGATGTCGTTGAGTTTAGATTTAACGTGTAGTTGGTTTGGCTACTTTTAGTGCATAAAATCGCTCACGATTACCGCGAGCTCCAGCCACGGCGCTATCAGCTTTGTCCACCGTCACGAACAATTTTGCCGACCACGCCTCAAAATCACGCAAAATCTGCCGCCGAATTGTATCATTTTTGATGACACCACTGTTACCCAGTTGCTGACGCGCAGCTTCAAACTGTGGCTTAACCATAGCCACAATCAGTGTCGTATCCTTACAAATGCTTACAAGATGCGGTAAAATTTGCCGTAAACTGATAAACGATACGTCGATCAGCACAATATCTGGCGCTTCGTCTGGCACAAAATCCCGAATATCAGTTTTTTCGTGCAATTCTATCCTTGAGTCACGCCGCAAATCTGGATGCAACTGATCAGTTCCAACATCAACTGCGTATACTTTTTTGGCACCATGTTTCAGCGCATAATCAGTAAATCCACCAGTGCTACTGCCGACATCCAGCACGATGCGGTCAGTAAACCTAACGCCCAAGACTGAAGCAACGCTCGCTAACTTTAATCCCGCACGACTAACGTATCGCTCACGTGCTGACAACGTAATCAACACCTGATCATCCACCATATAACCTGGCTTTTGTACCACCTTTCCATCAACCAGAACATCACCGAGGCGAATATAATTTTCAGCTTGTGATCTACTAGCAACCAGGCCTCGAGCAACCAGTTCTTTATCAAGCCGCCTCTTAACCGCCATACATAATATCCTCAAGCTTACGAGTTATCTCGGCTATTTTACCCCATGACTGACTCTTGGTGATGATTGACATGACATACTTACCCTTTGGATGAGTCACGATAGCCGCATCATTCAGGTAGCCTTCCAAAAAACCAACCTTATCCTGCACTGTACCATTACTCCCAGCCGGTATACCCTGACGATACACCTGTCGCTGCATCAAGCCCAACAAGAAGTCGCGGTGGCTACCTCTGACTAAAGTGCCGTCATCAATTCCCTTCAAAATCTTCGCCAAATCATTAGTCGACGTCATCACATACGATCCCCTGAGTGACGTATCCTTAAACCCTTTGCCCTCACGCAAATATTCAGTAATACCGCTAGCGGTATATTGTGCTATAGTTGCCTCCGGACACGCATTATCTGAGTTTACAATCATCCGCGTTATACATTCTTGCACAGATGCCCCGCCGATTTTATCATTCATAGTCAACTGATTATTATCAATTTTATCCATCAAAACCATAGCTATATATAGTTTGTAGGTGCTGGCCGACACACTAGACTCGTTGCCGCGCACCTGAGCATTCCAGTTTTCGCCAGACAATTGGCTAATTGTCAGGCGAATATCATGATCACGCGCCACTGAATTGACATAAGCCTGCAGCCCCAGTGCCGAATGAGAAAACGTCTCTTTATATACCGGCTGCGGAGGCAACTGTTTAGCCAGCAAGGCAATTTTACTATCTTTTTCCTCCGTACCAAGTAGCACCTCTTGTACTTTTGTCGTCATTTGCGCGACATCGATGCCCCGGCCCGGCGCCCCATTCTCACGTTTCGTCTCTGTGCCGTCATGCATATAAATAACGGTTTTACCAGCTGGTTTATTGACTACTTTGCCAAATGAATGTTCCAAAAACTCCGTTAGTTTCGCCTGATTGAGCGCTATTTTGGGGATATTATGTCCATCTTCGATGAAAGACAAAAACTTTGCGATGGTTGATTTGTCAACTTTGACTGCCTTACCTTCAAATTCCACGGTGACATTTCGCTGCAAAATCTTTTCAACACGAGAGCGTAACTCTTGCAGCTGTTTTTCCGTCACCTTGGCAGACAGACGTTTACCCTTCATCTGCACCTCGGTCTTGTCACCCAAAGAATACTGGGTCGAAGCTATCGCCTGACGCGCCTCAACACTTTGCAGTTCACGACCAGCTTTCTCTGCTACAACCACCACCTTGTCATTCTGAATCTCTACTCGTGCATTTTCGGGCGGCAACGTTAAGCTGTCACCATATTCAGCCATCTTCGCTTCCAACGCACTTTCATCAAATTTCACTTCAGCATTGTTAACCTCGACCGAACGCCACCACAAACTAAACGGCATCAATCGCTGCCACCACGGATAGTCCAACGCCTTGTCGGCAACGCAATGACTACACACTGTGCCGCCAAAATTGTCTACGGAAGCTGCTTGCTTACCATTTCTTGTCACAAATTGCAGTTGCGTCTGCGGGGTACTATCTTTCGCTAATTTCTCAATATCATTGCGCGTCCACCAGCTAACACTCCGTCCCATCATGTACACCCTACTGGTCAAACGATCGCCCGGAAAGCCCAATTGAACAATCACAGACAACAGACAGATTAAACAAAAACTAACACCACCATAAAAGACCCATCTCGACGATGAGTCTTGATGACATCTCTTGCAAAAACGACGCACTCGAAGACGTATAATCTTCACTCGTAGCGCGAGGTATTTTCTCAGTTCTCTACTTTTTTCTTTCCCTATATTCACCAGTCGTTGTGTCGACATTAACAATATCCCCCTGTTTGATAAATGCTGGCACCTTGATCACTAATCCAGTTTCCAATGTGGCATCTTTCAATACGCTCGATGTCGTATCACCCTTCACGACATCTTCGGTATATGTCACTTCTAGGTAGAGGTTTTTTGGTAGCTCTACATTGATGACTCTCCCATCAAAAAACTGCAAGCTCAATGAGTCACCTTCCTTCAAAAAGTCAGCCGCTGAGTCGACGATTGCTGCACCTAATTCAAATTGTTCAAAGTTTTCAGGGTCCATAAAATAGAACGTCTCGCCATCGCGGTACAGATATTGAACAGTCTTATTGGTCACTTCAGCTGACTCAATCTTCTCTTGCCCCTTGAAGGTCTTTGGGATAACACTGCCATCAATCAAGTTTTTTAACTTCACATTAACAATTGATCCGCCGCGGCCCATTACCTTCTGTCCATATTCAACAACGCGGTATGGCTTACCGTCTATTTGGCAAATTGTTCCTTTTTTTAAATCTGTTGGCTGGTACATCATTGCTCCTTTATTTCATCTTTAGAACTGTTGGTCGGCGCGCCACATCCTTTGGTGCGCCGAAAAATGTCCCAAATTAGCCGTGTGTGACGAATGGCAACAATGCCAAGTGGCGGGCGCGCTTGATGGCGACTGCCAAGCTTCGCTGCTGTTTTTCAGTCAAACCAGTTTTTGCAATTGACTCAATTTGACCGTACACGTTGGTATATCGTTGCAACGTCTTTACGTCTCGGTAGTCAAATACACTTGGTGTATCCTTTTTTTGTCGTTTAGCCATTTTCTACTCCTTGTTAGAACGGAATTTCTGATAAATCAATTGGTTTATCGTCAATTTCCGTCACTACTTCTTCTTTCGTTGATATATTTGCCGTTGAGCCACCGGTGTCGCCACTTGGCCCATCCAGGAAGGTCACGTCAGAGGCAACCACTTCAATTCGTGAACGTCGCTTGCCAGTTTCCTTGTCTTCCCAGCTGTCTTGGCGAAGGCGTCCTTGTACCAATACGCGCCGGCCTTTTGATAGATACTGCATAACCAACTCACCGAGCTTCTCCCATGCAGTTACATCAAAGAAATCAGCTTGATCATCTTGTGTTTGGCGATCCACCGCGATAGAAAAGCTCACAACCGTCCTTCCTGACGTTGTCGTGCGCTGCTCGGGATCACGGGTCAATCTTCCCATCAAAATGACTTGATTGATACTTCGTGCCATAGTGTTACCCTCCTTGTTATAGGTTTATTATCGATATCGGTTGCGATAATTATGCGTCAGCTTCAGTAGCTTCAGCAGCCATCTTCTCAGATCGCTCGCGCTGCTCTGCCAATGTCTGACGGGTCTTTTCATCAGTCTTTACCAACAAGTAGCGCAATACTTCGTCAGTAATGTTCAATGTGCTTGAAATCTTGCGCGGTGCGTCTGGTGGCAATGTTGCCTCAAAGTACACATACACTGCGAAATCTTCGCGGCGAATTTGGTAAGCCAGTTTTTTCTTACCCCAGTTATCTTCTTTGGTGATTTCACCACCATTGTCTTTGATTAACGCTCGAACCTTGTCCAGCGCCGCATCCAAATTTGCTTCCAAATCTGGATGAATAAGAACGGTCAGTTCGTATTCGTTCATGTTTCCTCCTTCGGAATCCTTCACGGATGGTTATGCTATCTCACATAACCTTAGGTTATTATTCCCTCGTATTATACGGTAATCTGATATAAAAGTCCAGCGGTAGGCCCACTAGACCATGCTACAATATAGTTCATGCGTATCGCTATTCAAGGACAAGCTGGATCATTCCACGAACAAGCAGCAAAACAATGGTACGGACCCGAGGCTACCATCGTTCCGTGCGTGACCTTTGGCGATGTTTTTCAAACCTATGCCCGCGGCCAAGCCGACGCTATTGTCGTGGCAGTAGAGAATACCATTTACGGCACCATCAACGAAACCTACCGTCACATCGAATCGTGTAGCGCTCCTATCGTCGGTGAAGTGACGCTTACCATTCAACAAACCCTCATCACCAATCCAGGCACACAGCTTGAAGACATCACTTCTGTCTATTCGCATCCTGTTGCCTTGTCACAATGCCAGCATTTTCTCCAAGAACACCTACCGAACGCCGCACAAATTGAATATTTTGATACCGCCGGAGCTGTCGAATTCATCAAACAGCACGGTTCATCACACCTAGCAGCCATCGCTGGTGAAGCTGCCGCTCAGCTACACAATATGCCAATTCTCAAGCGGCACATCCAAGACGGTCAGGACAATATCACTCGCTTCCTCGTCCTCGATCCAAACGCCACAGTGACTGACGCCGATCGAGCGACCCTTGTTGTCACCACCGCCCATCAACCAGGCAGTCTCCTTGAGATACTCCGCACATTCGCCAATCAGTCCATCAACCTTGCCAGTCTCCAATCCCAGCCCATCGTCGGCCAACCGTGGAACTATAAATTCTTCATGACCGTTGATGCTGCCGGCCCGTCATTGCAGCGCGCCATCAATAAGATCACCTCAACTGGCCACAAAGTCACACTGCTCGGAGAATACCGAACCGCACGATGATAAGCCCACCCTTTCAGATTAGCTATCACCAAGCTCATCAAGGCTAGACACCAATACGTCTCGCGGCTTTGATCCATTAGCCGGACCAATGATTCCCCGATCCTCCATCTCGGCCATGATACGAGCAGCTCGACCATACCCAATCTTCAACCGCATCTGTAACAGGCTCGTAGAAGCTCGACGGCTTTCGATGACCAAGCGAACAGCATCCTTAAACATGGCGTCACCGTCATTGCCCTCCAAATTCACCATCACGCCACCCTTACCATTGAGCTGCACCGGCTGCGCAACCACTTCGTCATTGTACTGTGGCGCTGACTGCATCCTGAGATAGTCCGTTATCTTATTGACCTCGTCATCGGTCACCCATGCGCCCTGAATACGCTTTGGCTTGCTCATACTTGGTGTGTAGAGCAGCATGTCGCCCTGACCAAGCAGTTTCTCAGCCCCAATCTGGTCCAGAATAGTTCGTGAGTCAACCTGAGAAGCTACGGTAAAGCCAATTCGTGCTGGCACGTTCGCCTTGATCAAACCAGTGATCACGTCAACACTCGGCCGCTGCGTTGCCAAGACCAGGTGAATACCCACCGCTCGAGCTTTCTGCGCCAAGCGAACAATCAGCGCCTCGACGTCACGCGCTGCCACCATCATCAAATCAGCTAACTCATCGATCACAATGACGATGTACGGCATCGCCCCATCCTCATGCTGTTGAACGTTCCCATTCTCATCAGCAACCGGAATTTTTGTACCAGCAGTCTTGATCTTTTTGTTATAACTCTTGATATCACGAATTTTCTCCGCCGCCAACAGCTTATAGCGCCGCTCCATCTCATTGACCGCCCACTTTAAAGCTGAAATAGTCTTTTCTGGCTCAGTAATCACTGGCGTCAGCAGATGTGGGATATCTTCGTACGGTGCCATTTCCACCTGCTTTGGGTCAACCAAGATCAATTTCATGTCGCTCGGACTATTGCGATATAACAAACTAGTCAATAGAGTATTAATCATCACCGACTTACCAGAACCGGTCTGACCAGCGATCAACATGTGCGGCATCTTGTTCAGCTCGCCAACCACTGCTTCGCCAGAGATATCCTTACCGATGGCAAAACTCAATGGTTCACGAGCGTGCTTCCACTGCTTAGAGTCCAACACGCCATATAGTCGCACATCAGCCGCTCGTCGGTTTGGCACCTCAATACCAACGGCTTTTTGCCCAGGAATCGGCGCCTCAATACGCAAGCTCTGCGCTGCCAAGTTCAAAGCAATATTCGTCTCCAGTGCCGTGATCCGCGTCAATTTCACACCACTCGGCGGCCGCAAGGTATATTGCGTCACCTTCGGTCCAATATTGGCGTCTTCCATCTCTACATCAATGTTAAATTCCGCCAAGGTGTCGTGAATGATCTGGGCGTTTTGCCGAATATCGCCAGCGTCAGCCGGGCTTTGCTTTTTCTCTAGTAGATCCAGGCTTGGTGATTGCCAATTTGGATCATGCACCGAAACCAACGCTGCCTGTTCTTCGGCAGATTTGTCCTGCTTTACACTACCCCGTAAACTACTTAACGGCGACGATTTTTTGGCTTTAGCTGGTTCTTCTGTATCTACCGTCGGCACGCCAGCGTTCAAATTAATCTCGCTAACCTTTCGTGGCTCAGCTTTTTCCGCTTTGGCAGCCTGTCGCATAATTGCCTTGTTCTCATCATCCTCCGAAGAATCACGCCGCATCATCTCCCATATCTTACCGAACAGCTCGACTGGGGTCATGAGCGTGATAAATAATGCCGTGATGAGGATGAGAACGATGTATATCAGGGCGACAATTGGCTTTTCTGCCAGTGTCATCATCATATTATTAGCAACGTCACCAACAACACCACCAGCTTCTGGACGCGCATCAGTCTTTAACAACCCAAACAATCCACTCAGCCACACCACCTCCAAAACGGCCGCTATTTTCATGGCAATTGGCAATCGATTATTCTCTGCGCGGAAAGTCTCCACCGCAATATACACCAACAACACTGGCAAAGCGTACATAGCATAACCAACAACCTTCAAAGCAGCGTGGTTGGTCCATTCCAATACTGGACCGCCGACATCAAACCATGCCACCACCAAGAGTAATGACAGCACAATCATCAAGACTGCTCCAACTTGCGACCAAAAACCACTCGGTACGTCATGTTTTGGCGCAGTCGCCACTGATTTCTTTTTCGTAGTCTTTCGTTTTTTAGGCATAACTGTTATCTATTATACCCCGTTTTACGGATTATCGCACTTATTTATTATACCATACTTTGTTAAATATGTCTAATAAGCTGGTGCGTTGTGTCGCTCTCGAGCTTTAGTGTCATTTGCCTCCGTGTCGGGGACTTGTTTAGCTGGAAACCGTTTTTTGGGTAGCTTTGGTACAACTGGGCTACCAGCAGCTGCTTCTGGCTTAGCCGTCCCTTGTGTGCCCCGAGAAACTTTTCCTGGTGCCTTCAAGCCACCACCGATTTCATTGATGACTGGGATGACAATTGGTGTCCGACGTGTCTGGTCGTACAAGATATGCCTAAAAAACGAAAGACTACGAAAAAGAAATCAGTGGCGAC
>CAJPSL010000010.1 GCA_905373315.1 Candidatus Saccharimonadota bacterium | reverse complement strand
GCCCCAGTCGCCGTAGAGATTCATATCTTTAGGATATAGTTGGATGATGGTGATCGTTGTCATGAGATGTCCTCCACGTCTGTTTTTTCGCTGAGCAATCGCCGCAGGGTGGTCATGGCAGTGTAGCTACAAAAAATCTGTTTTGGCGCCGTCGGCTCGTGTGCCAAAAATTCATCCAGCGCTTTTGCTAAGTCCTGTTCGACAGTACCAACGGCCACTTCGTCATAGCTTAGCCGCAGTGCCATGTCGTAGGCTCGGACACCGCTAACGATGCTGACATTTTCCAGTACAGAAAAATCAACATCCCACAGCCAGCTCATGTCGCGACCGTCCGCATAATTATCATTGATGGCGATCATGGTCTGGCGTTGTCGTTTAGCAAAAGACAGCAGACTGAGTCGAAAGCCGCTGGGATTTTTCACTAATAGTAAATCAATTGATGTACCGTTATAGGTGATGGTCTCGCCGCGACCAAACGCTGGTTTGACTTTTGATAGTGCCTCCAGTAAGACAGGAATTGGTGCTTCTGGCACGATGGTTCGAACGAGCGCCAAGGCCGCCGCCGCATTCAACAGGTTGTATACGCCACTAAGCGCGACTTCAATTCTGTGGCGTGTGTCGTCGATCAAAAACTCAGCCCCTTGTTCTGCCACGGCTGTCAACAGTACATCTGTGTGGACTGATTCATTCGCCACAGCATCGCCGGTTTTCAGGGAATCATCTGTTGGCATGAGCCGTAGTAGGTCGGTGGTCAAGCCAAAATAGGATGCCGTCGCTGAAGTCTTTTCATGGATGCGGAAGACTCGTGGATCGTCACGGTTTAAGACCACGCGGTCAGTAGTGGCAGCCGCAATTTTTTCCAAAAAACCCGCTGCAGTGTCTATTTCACCAAATCGGTCCAGTTGGTCACGCATGACGTTGAGCAGGAGTGAATATTTTGGCTGCACCTGTTGCACAAATTTAACAGCCCAGGCCTCGTCCAGTTCTAGGACTGCGATGTCAGCGTCCAATTTACCTCGCTGGTTGACCGCGCCCAACAGTGCCGCTGCCACACCACGAGAGAAATTACTACCAGTACGGTTAGTGAAGACTTTGAGGCCTGTCGCTTCCAACAGTTCGACGACAATTTTTGTTGTCGTGGTTTTGCCGTTGGTTCCCGACACTACGACAACACCGTAGGGCAAATCTTGCAGCGCGCGGGGGATGAAGCCTGAATCAATTTTTTCTACCACCAGACCTGGCAAGGCCGAGCCGCCGCCGCGTAATCTCATGCCGCCACGGACAGCTTTACCGATGGCGGTTGTTATCATGTGTCGAATCATATAGAGATATTATAGCACCAACCGCTTGAGTCGTGATATACTGATAGTATGTTTTTGGTGGGAATCTTTCAGTGGTGGTATGGAACTGGACTGTATAAGCACGTCAGGCAAGTCTATGTTGGTCTATTAAAAACAGCTGATTTTTTCTCAATTGGCTTATTGCTCAAAACTTTGTTTAATCCATTTCGGCAAATATCTGCTGGTGTAGTCCAAGGTGGATTACCAGAACAATTTCGAGCGTTCCTCGACAGATCATTTTCCAGAGTGTTTGGCGCATTCCTACGGACAATCTTGATTGCAGTTGGGCTTATTTGCCTTCTGGTTAGAATGTTGTGGAGCGTGCTGATCATTGCGGCTTGGCTGCTGCTACCACTGGCGCCACTGATAGGCATCGTATTTTGGCAAATGGGGGTGGCGTCATGAATATCGAGCCGATAATTCGCTATGATAGCCAGCGGTCGCAAAAGGCGCGATTTTCGGTTCGTTTTGGTGATGTTTGGCATTTACTACTGGGTCTGTGTAGTCTAGCGATGATCTTGTTGGGCTGCTGGTCAGTGATTCATCACGGGCCAATCGGTTGGTTGTTGGTGGGTATGAGCGGTCCATTTGTGATGCTGACGATTTGGTGGCAGGGTGATCTCAAAACCGCTGAAGTGAGCAAGCATCCGACAACACTTGATGATGTCATGGCTGCAGATTTGTTGGGCCAATTGAGCAAAAACCCAACGCCACAAGAATTAGTGATGGCTATCTCAAAAACTCGGGCTGGTCAATTTTTGGCGGTGCGCCTTGGGCTGACGCCGAACTTCCTGAGTAACATTGCGTCCGATGATCCACGGATGACCGACGCCATCTGGCAAGCGGCGATTGACATCTGGCAGGAAACCAATAGTCCCAAGGTGACGGGCGCAGTCGTAGCGGCAGCCATCGTTAAAGTCTTCCCGAGCCACGACGCTATTTTGGCTAGTTTGAAGCTGGACTTTCAGGATGTGCTGGAGGGAATTCGCTGGTATGAGCGGCTAAAGGCACTGGTTGAAGATTTCAAAGAAAAGCCGCTGCGCACTGGCGGTATAGCGCGGGATTGGTCGTTTGGTTACACGCCGCTGCTGAGCCGATTTGCTCAAAACCTGAGCCAGCAAGTGTCGGGCGGGACGATTATGACACGCTTGGATGCACATACGGATGTATTGGAGCAAATGCTACAGATTTTCAATACGGGTGGTCGTCAAAATGTCGCTTTGGTTGGTCCAGATGGTGTCGGTAAGAGTACGCTCATTGCGGCATTTGCGGAAATGCTGATTGATGGACATAAGGAAGTGCCGTCCAATTTGCTATATCAGCAAGTCTTCTTGCTGGATGCGTCAGCGTTGATTTCTGTGGCGGGCGGTCGTGGTGAGTTGGAGCAGTTAGTAACGAGACTGCTCAATGAAGCGTTTGCCTCAAAAAATGTTATTTTGTGTTTGGAAAATGCCCAGCTGTTTTTCGAAGAGGGGGTTGGTTCGGTGGATATGAGCAACTTGCTATTGCCCGTTTTGGAAGCCGGTCGCCTGCGCATCATCTTGTCTCTAGATCAGCAGCGATTTTTGCAGATTTCCCAACGTAACACCCAGCTGGCTCATGCGCTAAATACGCTAGCAGTCCAGCCGACAGATCGTGCTGAAACCATGAAAATTATGCGCGACCAACTGATTTCGTTTGAGCATCAATTTGGGGTGACGTACATGCTGCAGGCGCTCAATGAAGCGTACCGAGTTGGTGAGCGTTACGTTCAAGATTTGGCTATGCCAGGGCGAGCGCTGAAGGTATTGGAATCAACTGCCAGCATCTCCAAAGGTGGTCTCATCACCGCGCAGTCAGTTGACGATGCAGCGGAAAAAACCATGGGTATCAAGATTGCTGCGGCCTCTGGCGGCGATGAACGTGAAAAATTGTTAAACCTTGAATCGCTCATTCACCAGCGTATGATCAACCAATCACGTGCCGTGTCGGTAGTGTCCGACGCCATCCGTCGAGCGCGCGCTGGCGTGAGAAATCTTGACCGCCCCATCGGCACTTTCCTGTTTTTGGGGCCAACTGGTGTTGGTAAAACTGAATTGTCAAAGGCCTTGGCAGAAGTGTATTTTGGTGGCGAGGGCAATTTGGTGCGACTGGACTTAAACGAATTTGTTCGCGCCGAGGACGTGGCTCGTTTGATCGCTGACGGCGCAAATGATCCGCTGAGCTTGACAGCTCAGGTACAAAAAGCGCCGTTTTCAGTAGTGTTGCTTGATGAGATAGAAAAGGCGCATCCGCAAGTACTGACGACGTTGCTGCAGCTGCTGGATGAAGGTATTCTGCGTGATGAGAAAAACCGAGAAGTGAGTTTTCGCGACTGCATCGTCATCGCGACGTCAAATGCTGGTGCTGACCGCATCCGTGAATACATCGAGCGTGGCTATCAGCTGGAACAATTTGAACAAACTTTCATCAATGAGCTGATCAATGCCAATCTGTTCCGTCCCGAGTTTCTGAACCGATTTGATGAAATTGTGTTGTTCCGCCCTCTAGGCAAAGCTGAACTATTGCAAGTCATCGACTTGATTTTGGCGGGAGTCAACCGTACGCTGGAGCCTCAGAAAATTCAAGTTGCCGTCGAGCCCGAGGGCAAGCAGCTACTCGTTGATGCTGGATACGATCCACGCCTTGGTGCGCGACCTATGCGACGCGTTGTGCAGCGCGCTGTCGAAAATACTGTTGCCAAGCAGCTGTTGGCAGGCACAGTCACGCCAGGTAGTACAACCATCATCACTGCTGAGCAGATTCGCGCGGCAGTAGGTGAGGCCCCGAGCGACCGTCAAATTGGTTAGAATTTGAGGCATCAAAAAACCTCTGTAATCTATATACAGAGGCCTGAGTATCATGTGTGGTACCCCGCACAGGAGTCGAACCTGCAACCTTCGGTACCGGAAACCGATGCTCTATCCAGTTGAGCTAACGGGGCGTGTCAACTCGTCAGTAAAGATTTCAAGGTGATGATGACGAATATGGTACACCCGGCAGGATTCGAACCTGCGACCCCTTGGTTCGAAGCCAAGTACTCTAATCCGCTGAGCTACGGGTGCATACCGAGTTAAATTATACCATACTTATCATTTGATGAAAATGACACAGTATATCAAGGGTGGTATAATATCACCATATGAATATTTCCACAGACATTTCTCTCAAACAATACACCACCATGCAAGTGGGCGGTAGCGCACGCTTTTTGACAGAGGCCACGACAGCGGAGGAGATTCCACAGATATATCACGATGCCCAGTCGCGCCAGTTGCCAGTTTTTGTGTTGGGTGGCGGCAGTAATGTGATCGCCAAAGATGAGGGTTTTGAGGGTGTTGTGCTACTCAATCGTATCAAGGGTTTTGAGGTTGTGTCAGAAGATGAGCAATCAGTAACGCTCAAAATTGGCGCTGGTGAAGTTTGGGACGAAGTGGTGGCGCGAACGGTAGACATGGGCCTGAGTGGGATTGAGGCGATGTCTGCCATCCCTGGTACGGCTGGAGCTGCGCCAGTGCAGAACGTTGGTGCCTATGGGCAGGAGATAGCAGATACCTTAGTGGAGGTTGAGGCATATGATTCAGCTACAGACGCCATGGTTGTGTTGCCTGCTGAGGCATGTCATTTTTCTTACCGCCACAGTATTTTTCGTGGCTCACAGATGGGTCGCTATTGCATCACGGCCATCATTATTCGCTTGTCACGCCGCGCTCCACAGCCGCCATTTTACGCTGGTTTGCAGCGATATCTCGATGAACATCACATCACCAATTACACCCCGGCAGCCATTCGTCAGGCGGTTATTGCTATTCGGCGTGACAAACTGCCCGATCCGACCGTGACGCCTAACAGCGGCTCATTCTTTAAGAATGCCATGGTCAGTCAAGAGATGCTGGATGCGATTCGTCAAACTCACCCTGATGTGCCAAACTACGCTATGCCAGATGGGACTTATAAAATTCCAACTGGTTGGCTGATCGATCAAGCGGGCTTCCGCGGCAAAGAGCTTCACAACATGAAAATTCATGACAAAAACGCGTTAGTACTGACCAATCCTCATGCCGCAACCTATCATGACCTCGAATCTGCTCGCCAAGCCATCATCCAGGCAGTGTATGATCAATTTCATGTCCGCATTGAGCAAGAGCCATTAGAATTATAGGCTTGCACTGACGACCATTTCTGGTTATGCTTATACTATGAGTCGACGAACTGGTTTCACGGTTGTGGAAGTGATTATTGTGATGGCTATCATGGCTATTTTGCTGGCCATCGGTACCGTTAGTTTTCGGTCATATCAAGTTTCAACTCGTGACAAAACACGTGAGGGTGATATCACAACCATTCAAAATTATCTAGAATCATTATATCCTCGCGAACTGCGTGATTCATCAAACAATATCATCAAATCAGCTGGTAGCTATCCAGCGCATGCGGTCAATGGTGCGGGCGGTAGCGCCATGACTGACGCACTTTTCGATCAAATATTTTCCGAACTACCAGATGCTGCAAAGAAGGGTCCGCTGCCAGGAGAGAAGTTTGTCTCCGCTGGTGTTTTGCAGTATGGATCACACTCGACTCCACTAAATCGCTCAATGCTGATGTCTTACACCAGCGACTATAATACTCATAAACCATCAGGTTACGCCAACGGTGTGTACGCGTACTTTGCTATCAACCGTTCAGGCAACCGCTGCATCACACTGACTGACGAATGCCAGGGTTACATCATCATGTATCATCTCGAGGGTCAACCTAATGAATGGAAAGTAGTGGAGAAGAGCAGGTGATGAGAAAAGGTTTTACCGTCGTCGAACTGATGATTACGTTGTTTGTTGCATCACTCTTCATCATCAGTGGCTATCAGCTGTACCAGGTAGTGGTGTTTCGCGGTAGTGATGCCCGCAAATTGTCGGAGGCCAGCACTTTGGCGTACGAAGTGCTGCGGTCTGAAGGCACTTATCAAGAGATATCGCAACTCTGCTTTGGTTCATCTTACCCTGAACAGACCATCACTCGTAACAATGCGCTGCTCGGAACGGTAAATATCACGCTTAAGCGTTGCCGTGTTCAGTCAAACGTTGGCGTGATGCGCGTGACGGCCACTGCCAAATATGACAATCCAGCAAAGGAAGTTTCTCATGCGGTCTATGTCTCACAGTAAGTCTCAGCGCGGTTTCACGCTGGTAGAGATGTTAGTGATATCGCCGTTGGTAATCATCATTTTGGCGGGTATCGTTGGTATCGTTATCAGTTTGACGACGGAGTCCATGCGCACGACTGCTCGTTCTCAGCTGCAAAACGAAGTGCAGGCGGTGCTGGATCGTATGGAAGAAGATGTGCGTACTAGTCTGGTTATCAATCCTGATTCATCATTTGCGCTAAGTACCAATAATTTTGTCACCAACAAAAACCCACTAGCAACCGACCGGCGACTGGTCAAAAAGGACTGTTCAGTGGCGAGCGCTGGGCTACTTCTCGAAGAAGCCTTGTCATACAATTTGGAATATTCAGTCTCCGGCTCAAAGCTCATGAGAAAAGTTTCCATGAACGCCTGTCAAACCTCACCAAATACCTGGCAGCGTCCAAAGACAGAAACGGTGATGTCGTCAAATTCTGCAACTGATTTACAGATTGACTATATCAATATTTCCAGCTCTGAACCGAGTGCTGTCAGGATCAAATTGACAGCTAAACGCCAAGTCGCAGGCAGTGAAATTAGCTACACTGGCATCATGTATGCTCGGTCACTCAACGCACAGTGATAAAATGCTTGTGTTTTTAAAACCGCTCTGATACAATCAAAATTGTTAATAACTTAACCAAAAATAGGGGGCAAATCAGAAATGATTTCTTCAAACAAAACTAAAGGTTTCACACTTGTTGAGCTCTTGATCGTGATCGTTGTTATCGCGATTTTGGCAGCAATCTCAATCGTTGCCTACAACGGTGTAACACAAAAAGCACGTGACGACGAACGTCAATCAAACGCACGCAACCTCGTCAACGCAGCAGCATCTTACAACTCAGAGAAAGACGCGTGGCCTGCACACTCAGACCTTCTCACATTTGAGACTGTCAAACTAAGCGGTGCAGCTGCTGATACAACCAAGGTTAGTGCAACAGCCGACCCAAACACTGACCACGACAAATACAAGTACACGGTATGTCAGGACGGTGGTAAACCTTCTGGTGTCAAAGTTGAGTACTACAAGCAAGTTGCTGGTAACAACGATCCTGCTGGTGTAAAGAGCATTACTACTGGTAAATGTTAGTCTGACATATGCAGTCATTAAAAATCCCGGGATCACCGGGATTTTTAATGTATATTGAGATTCTAGTAAGGAAGCGGAAAGCTCTTTGCTAAAGACTCAGTTTTCTGTTTCAGTTCAGCATGGACACTTGGGTCATCGGTCTGAATTGCTGCAATGATCAGCTCGGCAATTTGCTTGGTTTCATTTTCTTTCATGCCGCGCGTCGTTACTGCTGGTGTACCAAGGCGCAAACCGCTCGGGCGGAAAGGCGGCAGGGTGTCGTTCGGGATGGCGTTGGCGTTGGTGGTGATGCCACTAGCCTCCAGCCGCTCCTGGGCAGCTTTGCCATCAATGCCAAAGCTGCCATAAACATCTGCCAGCACCAAGTGGTTACTGGTACCGCCTGTTACCAATTTTAGGCCGCCGCGTTTCAGCTCATCTGCCAGTACGGCCGCATTCTTTACGATTTGCTGGGCGTATTCTGTAAATTCTGGGCGTAACGCCTCACCGAAGGCCACTGCCTTGGCGGCGATGGTGTGCATGTGTGGGCCACCTTGAGTGCCAGGGAAGACCGCCCGGTCAATCAGTATTGGCAAGTTTTCTAAGGTTTTTTCTGGTCGCTTCAAAGGATTGCCGACCACACCTTTTGACAGAATCAGGCCGCCACGCGGGCCGCGCAAGGTTTTGTGCGTGGTAGTGGTGATAACGTGAAAGCCATAGTCAAACGGATTGTTGGCTTGACCGCCGACGATTAGTCCAGCGATGTGGCTCATATCTGCCATCAGCATGGCGCCGACTTCGCGTCCAATCTCAGCAAACTTAGCATAATCCAGCTCTCGTGGGTAGGCCGAAAAGCCTGCCAAGATGATCTTTGGTCGATGTTTCAGCGCCAAACGGCGAATTTCTTCATAGTCAATTTCGCCAGTCTCGACATCCTTGATGCCGTAGCGGACAAAATTGTATTCGCGGGCTGAGCGGGTGACTGGTGCGCCATGCGTCAGGTGTCCGCCGTGCGCCAAATCCATCGCCAGAATGGTGTCGCCTGGCTCGCACCATGCATAATATACCGCCTCGTTGGCTTGGGCGCCGGAGTGTGGCTGAACATTGGCATGGTCAGCGCCAAACAGTTGCTTGGCACGGTCAATTGCCAGCTGTTCAATTTGATCGGTGTTATGCTGCCCGCCATAGTACCGTCGGCCAGGGTAGCCTTCAGAGTATTTGTTGGTAAACACGCTACCCAGCGCCTTGAGCACGTCTGGTGAAACGTAGTTTTCGCTGGGGATGAGCTCCAGTCCCGTTTGCTGTCGCTTAATTTCCGCAGCGATGAGTCGTTCAATTGCTTGATCTTCCATGTCAATTTCTCCTATATAACCCCATTATACCATTTGTACTATTATATCATTTGTGATATACTGCCGGCATGAATACAGATCGATACATCCAAAAGATCGGTACGCTCATTGCGGAAAATCGTCAACGAAAAAATCTGACGCAGGCCCAATTAGCTGATGCTTTGGGAACGTCGCAGAGTGCCATCAATCGTATTGAAAGCGGCAAACAAAACCTCAGTCTTGAAATGTTGTCGCGCATCTCAGAGGTGTTGAGCCATAACATTATGCTGCTCAACAAGACCGGTAAGATCAATTTCCGCGTTTCGGGTGGGCACAAATTGTCTGGTAGTATCGATGTAAAAACAAGTAAAAATGCCGCCGTGGCTTTGCTGTGCGCTAGCTTGCTAAACAAAGGCAAAACGACATTGCGGCGAGTGTCTCGCATTGAAGAAGTTAACCGCATCATCGAAGTGCTTAATTCCATCGGTGTCAAAACTCGGTGGCTGGCAGGCAATGACCTGGAGATCATGGTATTGATGAAGGAGCGGACC
>CAJPSL010000009.1 GCA_905373315.1 Candidatus Saccharimonadota bacterium | reverse complement strand
ACTTGCACAAGACTGAAGTAACTCTGCGCGGTGGTAATACCTCCTATTAGTACTTTACCTTATAAGATTACTACCCCTGTTGGCCCCTGTCAAGCCTAAAAACGCTTTCGGCGGCGTAAAATAAAGCGAAGAATAGCCAAGACCACGAGTCGACCTATGATGATAAGACCGATTATTACCGTGACAATCAACGACCAACCAGCAAAATCTGGTGACCAGAGGGGCGAGGTAAAGGCGTGGTAATACGGCTCAACCGGTAACGGCTTAAACTCACTCATCACCGCTTGTCCGCCAGGAATTTTTTCTAATTCTTGATTGATACAATTTGTGTAGCGCATATCTGGCCAACGCCAGCCATTGGATCGCGCAATTGGCCCACAAACAGCCTCGGCTTTTTGAAATGCATCACCGTTGGCGGTACTGTTACTGCTTTCTTGATAGGCTTTTTTATGCCGCTCATTGTCTCGCTCATAGGTTTTGACCAGTGCAACCTTACCAGGATCAGCGTTCATATGAGCACTCACAAACCTCTGCAGGTCATACAGTCTACTTGCTAGTCCAACCGAGTCGTCTGTCTTGTCTGCAGCATACACTGCTTCACGACGCTCCACCATGCCAACATTGTTAAGGCGCAGGAATGTTGCCGTGATAAAAGCAAACATGACAAACAAAATCAACAGCTGCCATGTTTTGACCTGCTCGAGTCGACGAATTTTGAATCGGACGTTGCGTTTATCTGTCATTCCACCCCTTCTTACTCTGGTTTTAGTATAGCACACATACCGAGAGACGGGCGAGAGTGCTATAATAAAGCCATGCGAATTTATTTTTCAGGAATCGGTGGTGTTGGCATAGGACCATTGGCTGAGATTGCTCACGACGCGGGGTATGACGTCTGTGGCTCAGACCGATCAGCCAGCCCGCTGACCGCAGCTTTGATGGAGCGCGGCGTTCACGTTGCCCTTGATCAATCAGGGACTTTTTTGCAGGAAGAGCACAACAAACAGCCATTTGATTGGTTTGTTTACACTGCAGCTCTGCCAGCAGATCACCCTGAGCTAGTCCTCGCTCACAAGCTAGGTATCAAAACTGGCAAACGCGATGAATTATTAGCGCACATCATCTCCGACAAAAACTTGAAGCTCGTGGCTGTCGCTGGTACCCACGGCAAAACTACCACCACCAGCATGATTGTATGGACGCTGCAGCACTTAGGAATTCCAGTCAGTTATTCCGTCGGTTCCACCCTGAGCTTTGGGCCAAGCGGCAAATTTGACCCAACTAGTCAATTTTTTGTCTACGAGTGTGACGAGTTTGATCGAAACTTCTTGAATTTCCAACCATGGCTCAGCCTCATCACGTCGGTTGACTATGACCATCCTGACACCTACCCAACGGAAGATGAGTATTTGGCGGCCTTCCGCACCTTTGGTCACCAGTCTGATAGTGTCATCGCCTGGCAAGAGACTGCCGCGTGCTTTGATGATGACAATGTACAAGTGCTGACTGAATGTAACCCAGACATTCACCTGGCTGGTGAGCACAATCGGCGTAACGGTATGCTGGCCTTAGAAGCAGTCAAACACATGACAGAAATTGACGAAGTAAGCGTCATTACCAGTATTAATCAATTCCCTGGCGCAGGTCGCCGATTTGAGAAATTGGCTGAAGGTTTGTACTCGGATTATGGCCACCATCCAGTGGAAATCAAAGCTACCCTACAACTCGCGCAAGAGTTGTCCAGTCACGTGGTATTGGTCTACCAACCGCATCAAAATGTTCGCCAACACGAAATCATGACGCAGTATACGGCAGATGTCTTTGAGGCCGCTGAGACGATCTATTGGCTACCAACCTATTTGACCCGCGAAAATCCAGACTTGCCAGTTTTAACACCACAAGAATTAACACGCCACATCGTTGCTTCGCGTCCTGATGTCGTAACGTTTGCCGAGCTGGATGATGCACTGTGGGACCACATCACTGCTTCGCTCGACGCTGGAAAATTAGTCTTATGTATGGGTGCCGGAACCATTGATCATTGGGTGCGACAACGCGCCACCACGCTGGACACTTAGCGATTATCGCCACTGCCGTGTAGCTGATGACGCTGCTTGCGGCTCAACAGTTTCTCATTGTTCATCCGCGCTACGTCTTCCAGACTCGACCCCAATAAATGCGCCACTGCATTGACATACCACAAGATATCCCCCAACTCTTTGAGGATATCTACCTTGTCTGGCTCCTCAAGGTTTCCCTGATTGTCACGCAGCAATTTTTTGATTTTTTCGACTACCTCACCAGATTCACCAGCTAGCCCCAATACCTGACCCATTAATTGCGGGCTGATGTCACCGTATGCGTAGTTGTCTGACAGCGTGGTGATGGCCTGATCTGCATAATCTTGTATATTCATCATCTCTCCTCCTATCATTTGCCTGCCGAAAACTCACTCGCAGGGACTAATTCCCATTCGTCTAAAAACTTATCAAACAATGACATATAGCTCGCTCGTGTATTATCCCAGATTTGTTCAGACGGTAGCGCCGCTATGTCGTCTCGTGTCAGCCACCGCACATCCGTCGATTCGCCCGCGGCTAATTCATGGCGTGGATCTTCCCGAACTACCAGTGCGTAGCAGGTGTCTGAATGGTAATGCTCAGGTGTAATGTCGTGGGTGTTCATGAGCAGCGGCTGCGGGTGAAGTGTTACTTCTGGCATTACCGCTTGATGCATGCGCAAGGTTGGTTGCAAAACCAACAATTGCCCAGCGTCATAGCCAGCTTCTTCGTGCAGTTCATGTAGCATCGCCGCCCATGGCGTTTCGTCCAATTCTATGTGACCGCCCGGCGGCAGTAATTTCCCCAGCTTTTTATGCACATGCAGCAACGCTCGCGGTTGATCGCCGTCGGTGCGAATGACATATCCAGTAACGGTGTGGTCATGTTGGTTGGGTGCGGTGTGAATGTGTGGCATATTAGTTCCTTCTCCCATCAGCTTTGGCATTAACAAACTTCGTAATTCTGCCCTCGTCCAGCCAACGCTGCTCATAGGATGTGAAGATTTTATAATCATCAGCCAGCTCAGATTCATGCAGGTCAAACGTCAATTCTTGCAGTGACCATCCGCAGGTGACCAATTGCTCCAAACTCCAACAAAAGAAATCAGTGTTGTCGTGTTTGATGAGCAGGGCGCCCTCTGCCGATAATAGGTTGCAGTACACTTCCAAAAAATGCGGATGAGTTAATCGCCTGCCGGCTGAATGTTTTCGAGGAAATGGGTCAGAGAAGGTTAACCAGATGGTCTCGAGTGATGCCGGAGTAACCAATTGATCAATTTGATCAGCCCGCGCTCGTACAAAAAAGA
This sequence comes from Candidatus Saccharimonadota bacterium, assembly GCA_905373315.1. Classification (GTDB taxonomy): domain Bacteria; phylum Patescibacteriota; class Saccharimonadia; order Saccharimonadales; family Saccharimonadaceae; genus Nanosynbacter. The sequence continues at coordinate 6,198 of CAJPSL010000009.1, read as the reverse complement.
TATTGGTGAGTCCGCGCGCTTCAGCCTCTCGGGCGCCCTTCTGCAATCGATCACCTTTGACATCAAGCGCCACAAAGGTTTGTTCTGGATGACGCGCTGCCTGCTCGACGGCAAACAAGCCATTGCCTGCGCCTATTTCCATCACCGTTGGCTGCTTATCTGGCTGGTCTTTCACTGCCAACCATTCATCATATTCAAAGCACAATGGCGAATTAGCAAACAACGCAAATTTATATTTCTTGCGTTTACGGGTGATGATGAACTGGTTTGGATCGACAAAACTCATATTATTCATTATACTAAATCTATTATGGATACGCTTACTAAGTATATTTTAGATTCCTCCAATTTTGATGAGTGGCTGAAGCAAAATGGTCTGGGTTGGCTGATGGAACAGCGTCTCATCGAGGCGTGGAGTACGGTGATTGGCGCCATTATCGCCTACTATATTGGCCGCGTTCTACTAAAATGGGGCATCAAAAGCGTTGTCAGGTCGACGGCCAAACATCGAGATTGGCACAAAAAGGACATTGAGAAGCGCCAGGAAACCCTGATTCAATTGCTCCGCAGCTTCTGGCGGATTTTGATGATTGCCTACGCATTGGCAGTGGTTGCAAATAAACTCTTTCTGGTCGATCTGTCACCGCTCTTTGCTAGCGCCGGGATCATTGGTGTGGCGTTGGGTTTTGGTGCACAGTCATTAGTCAAGGACTTCTTGGCTGGTATCTTCATCATCGCCGAAAACCAATACCGTGTTGGTGACGTTGTTGACATCATGGGTGCAGTCGGCAAGGTGGAACGTGTCGGTACTCGCTCCACAGTCGTGCGTGACACTGACGGTAATGTCCACTACATTCCAAACGGTACCATTCAGCAAGTCATCAACAAGACTATGGGCTACAGCATCTCACGATTTATCTTACAACTAGATCCGTCAGTTGACATCTCAGCCGCCACCGAAATTATCAATGACATCGGCTATAAATTATCCTTGGAAAAATCCTGGAAACGAAAAATCATCGACCCACCAAAGTTTACTTCCCTGGGCGATATCACCGGACATTCAGTGGAAGTGATCATTGCCGGTAAAACTCAGCCCTCAGACCAATGGAGTGTCACTTCAGAAATGCGGCGGCGACTGCTGCGTGAGTTCGAAAATAACGACATCAAACTAGCCACACTACCGCTCACCACCAATGGACCGTTGAAAAAATAGTTATTGATTTGACTGACTTTGGGTAATTCCTAGACTAGCGTCACTTAGCGCATCAACTGAAAAATTCTGCGAGCTTGTAGTTTTTTCAGCCTCTGCTTTGTACAGCTTCATAAATTCGTCTATAGTTGATTTGGTGATTTCACCCTGCGCCGAAAATCCCTCGTCTAGCGCCTTGCCTTGATCGATCTTTGAGCGCATCGACTTGTACTCTGGGCGGCTCAAATCCAACCGCGAAGCTCCTGACGCATAGTAGATGAACATCGACAAAGTCACTAAGATCGCAGCTAGCAACACCGAACCTGCGATAAATGCCGGCAATTTATGCTCCATTATTTGCTGGCGTATCACTTGAGTTTTTCCTTTATCTTTTCGACTTTAGTGCCATACTCAGCGATAATGTCGTTGAGCTCGCGAACTGATGATGACAATTTGAGCCGTGCATCACGAGCAATGTTGAACTGAGCATAAAAATCAGTTGGCTGATTTTTGCAATCAATCTTCAGAAGCGCTGCCAAGGCAGATTCATATTCATTATACCGAGAGGAGAACAATGACCGACCCTTTTCGAACCGACTCGTCAAGGACACCAAGTCCGCAGCATCAATCTTGTTCACTGCTAAGCGACCGTTCATGCGTGCCATCAGGCGCGAAGAAATATCATTGTACGCTTGACCGGTGTTTACTCGTAAAATTGCGTCACTATAATGCAGTCGACTGAGATTTCCACGAATATCCTGGCAATTGGCTTTAATGGCATCAATCCCATTTGCAGATTCGGTTTGGCCATCAAGAGCTTTCACGACAACTGAGGACCCGACAATCACACCAGCAACAACCATCAAAAACGCGAGACTTGTAACAGCTTGTTTCATCTGTTCCATTGTCCCGCGTTTTTTGATTGTTGTCAAATTATTTCAGGCTTTTTTCAACGTCTCCCTTGACGTCGTGAGCCGCTTCAGTGGTAGCTTTACCTACTTTTTGCGCCCCAGACTTCAGAGAGGCAGCCGTGTCTTTTGCCACCGTCTTTGCCTTTGCTGCACATTTGTCAGCATCTTTTTTCAGCTCGTTAGCCTTTTTCTTCAAGTCTTTACGAGTTTCCTTACCGCTTTTTGGTGCAGTCAACACACCAGCCGCAAAACCAGCTACCGCAGCACCTAAGACAGTTAATACTTTTTTCATAGTTTCTCCTTTGTTTGTTTATTGTTAGATTTTACTGATGAATCCTTGCTATTTCCGCCGAAAAAGCCGAGAAGCTTCAGTAAAGACTTTTCTTGGTGACAGCCATTCTGTAGCTTGTGCAATATTGTGCGCTGCTGTTTCAGCCTGGCTGGCAATACGTTTGAGTTTTACCAAGAGCGAAATTATTATACTGAACAAGATGATAATCGCCACCGAATGGACCACAATCACCGCAGTCATCAGTATAATAACTGTTTGCATGTCTTCCATACCTTTCCTTTGATTTGTTGTTTATATTCGTCATATCGACTAGCTACTATGATAGCATAGACGGTTTAAAATGTCAATACTTATATCATCGGCTGATGAGATCGTCCCGCCGCAAGCCATCCAGTGCCGCCGCAAATCGTGGATCGTCCTGTAAATCAGCGGTGATTTCAGCGAGTGACTGCCCACCAACATACCGACGCAAAATCTCACCCCGCATCTGGCGAAGACTGCCGGCAAACTCTGGCTGCTTGGTGTAGTGGCGACTAGCAGACAATTTGCCCTTGCCCTGAGCTTTCAATTCATTGCCATAATCCATCAGCGCCCAAAACCACTGGCGCGAATTTACCCGGTCCATCGTCTGCTCAACAACAGTCAGTATGTCGCGATCCGCTACCGCTTCCTGGCCCGCAAAGAAATGATTGAGATAGACGGTACGAATATTTGTCTCAATGAACGGTGTTGGCACTTGATAGGCATAATTCATGATGGCACCAGCGGTATTGACGCCAATACCCGGCAATGCAACGAGGTCATCTAGCGTAGTCACTGGGGCGCCAGTGGCAATGGCGTGTGCTGTTTGGTGGAGATATCGAGCGCGGCGATTATAGCCCAGCCCCTGCCACGCACGCAGTACTTCTGTCAGCTCAGCAGCTGCCAGTGATTGAACATCCGGAAACTCAGCGGTAAACTCTCTAAACTTCGTCAAGACGCGAGCAACCTGGGTTTGCTGCAGCATCAATTCACTCACCAGCACATAGTACAAGGTTGGCTGATCGCGCCACGGCATTGGTCGGTAGAGCTCGCGGCCTTTTTGATGGATCAGCGCCTGGAAATCATCAGTCGTCATTGCTTTAGTATACGAGAATAAACCTCACAAAGGCTAATTGTGCTATAATGGCACGGTTATGAACATATTTTTTAGACGATACATTTCAGAATTTGTGTACGGTGCGGTTGACGGCACCGTGACAACCTTTGCCGTCGTGGCAGCTTCGGCCGGAGCCGGCATCTCCAGCGCGGTTATCCTCATTTTAGGCATTGCAAACCTCATCGCCGATGGCTTCTCGATGGGTGCCAGTGCCTACCTGGCAGCCAGCGCTGAGCATGAAGATTCGGCCCGCGATACCCAAAAACGAGCCTCTCCAAAAATTATTGGTGCGGTTACATTTTTGGCCTTTGTTGCCGTGGGTAGCGTGCCAGTATTGCCGTACTTGATTGACGTCATTGCAGGCTCAAAAGTGCCAAGCACTACCTTGTTTTATATCAGCTCTGCACTAACAGCGGTTGCTTTCCTGACGATTGGCTTCATCAAAGGCAAAGTTGGTAATCAATCGCCATGGCGAGAAGCCGCCATCACCCTACTCCTCGGCGCAGTTGCCGCTGGGCTGGCCTACTTTGCTGGTGATGTATTGGCGGCGTGGCTAGGTGTTCAGTTATAATCCTGTGAGCATTCTGTCCTCGATAGTTGAATTGAATGTTAACTCTAGCATTTTCTCAATATCTATACCAATATCCTGATATAACTCAGTAGTATTTTTCGTCGTCAAATCATTTTTGGTATAGCCCAAAAGTTTCGCAGTGTTTATCACTTCCTCTACGCTATTACCCTCTATTTCAATGTATGGTTTTAGCTTCGGCCAGTGGTCAATGACGACCTGGACGCCATCCAAGTCATATTCTTGGCGTTTATTTTCTTGATAGCCGCATGGTTTAATGCCAATCTTTGCTAATATCTCCAGGGTTGTTTCTAGGTCGGAGACTTCAACCTCCCACTCGTGAGTCCCATCAATAGCGTCAGTAGTTATTTCTTTGACAGTCAGAGTAGTATGTTGCCCATCGGAGCGCAACCGTACCCAGCGATTTGGTATCGCCGGAATTGTATCAAATACATAACGGTGAAACTTATAATTACCAATCTCTTTAGCACCGAGTTTTGCCAATTTCCCAGCGATATCGGCTGGGTCAATATCATATATTTTTGCTTCGTATTCTATATTCGACATTGATTGTATAGCCTTTTATCATCTCCTGCTGTGTTACATTATTTACGGCCACCACTTCAGCAAAAAATCCCGATAACCCGGTGCGAGTTTATCAACAGTCTCAACTTCTGCCCGCGTCAGCCAGACGGGACCCGCTTCACTGCCATCACAGGCCTGGTCTGGCAGCTCAATATCATCGTCAATTGTGGCTGTATAACCAAGGATAATTTTATGGTTTTTAGCAGTGGTATCATATGGATCGCGCACATAAAAGTCAGCCGGCGTCGCATCAGTGGTGATACCTATCTCCTCGCGCAACTCCCGCTCCAGCGCTTCATCCGGCATCTCACCAGCGTCAATATGCCCACCCGGCAAACCAAAACCAGCATCACCCCAATGACGCATCAACAGAGTACGTTTGCCGTCACTGCTATACAGCGCCACTTTTACACTAACTTCGTGTCGATCATACATTACTTTCAGTATAGCTGTTTGGCTATTATTCGGCAATTTATTCATGCTACAGTAGAGCTATGAGCAATCATTCTTCCTCAGCTGTCATGCCCGGCGTTAATCTGGGTGGTTGGCTGGTGCTTGAACGATGGATGACGCCAAGTGTATTCGCCGGAACAGACGCGACTAATGAATATGAGCTATCACAAACAGTGGATGGCGCGGCACGCATCCAGCAGCATCGACACACTTTTATCAAGGAAGATGACCTCACATGGTTGGCGCAAGCTGGCATACGACTACTGCGACTGCCGATTGGCTATTGGGCGCTTGAGGACCAGCCGCCATATCTATCAGCAAAACCGCAGATTGACTGGTTGATGGACGCGGCCAAACGCTATGGCCTACAGGTGCTACTCGACCTGCACGCTGCGCCTGGTGCTCAAAACGCCAGTGACCACAGCGGTAGCGGTAATACCAGCACTGTCGGGTGGTATCAATGCGCCAATAGACGGAAAACATCACAGATATTACTTGACATCGCCAATGAATATGGTAACCATCCAGCACTCTGGGGTATTGAGCTACTCAATGAGCCCCTGGTGATAACACGCCGTGAGCGGTGGCAATTGTGGTGGTGGACACACAAAACGAGCCGAAAATTGCGTAGTAAATTGCCACCTCATGTGCGCATCGTGGCGTCTGACTGCTACCAGCCAGCCTGGTGGTCGGGGCGCGTCGGGTCTAATACGCTGGATATACATCATTATCAGTGCTTTTCCGACACAGACAAGCAAGCAACATCGCTAACTCACCACCGTCAGGTACTTGACCAACGGTCTGGCGAGTATCGCAATTACTCCCAGCAGCAGCCACTAATCATCGGCGAGTGGAGTGCTACTCTGCCGCCAGGCATTGCCAGCGACGACACTGAATATTCTCACTGCCAATCGCAACTTGCCGTACCAGCAAACGTCGATGCTTGGTTTTATTGGAGCTACAAAACCGAAAGCCCCGGGGCCTGGAACTTTCGCGATTGCCATGCTAAGGGGTGGTTTGACGGTATGCTTAGCTCGCGGTAGATGGTATAATGGATAT
>CAJPSL010000008.1 GCA_905373315.1 Candidatus Saccharimonadota bacterium | reverse complement strand
GCCAACAAGAGCCAGACTATCGCCGTTGTCGAGCGCCAGACGCACTGTGCGTTCGCCCAGCTCTGAGCTGACTTCAAACCGTGCGACTGCCTCTGAAAATTGTTCGACGCCTAATATAGGTTCGCCTTCGCTGTTGGGGTGAGAGGTCATGGCGGTGATATCGACTGGCTTGCTCAGTAAGTCAGGGGTGAATAGTTGATGGTTCAGGGTTGTCTGTAATGCCTCGTCTGGTACATCCAAGGTAGTGTAAGCCATGTCCATCAGACCGTCCAAATCAATTGGTCGCTTCGGGGGACTGGTAAATGACGCTTCACTCATATATATATTATACCAGTGAATTGCAGAAAAATCAATAGCAGTGAGCTCATTCTATGGAATAGTTGCGTTTTTGGCAACAATGTGATAATATGTGTAATTACTATGGAACGCGAGAAGAGCAATTTCACACCTGGTGGGCATGATGAAGCAAACGTAGATGCGACCTTTGATGACATTATGACTGGTGCAGGTCTAACTGGCGAAGATATGGCTACGGTCCCTAGGAAGTGTCGAGATTGTCCAGTGCTAAAGCACAATCTTGGGGGGAATAGCTTGTATACGCCAAGAAGTACAAGAAGGCCTGAGTATAGATACTGAACAAGTAAAACAGCGTTTACTGATGATGAGAGAGGCGGGCCATGAGGCCTTGGTGTCATTGACAGATGACCAGATAGGTCAAATGGCTACTAGTGCTATAGCCCATAAGCAAAGAGAGGTCATGGAGATATTAGACAGCTTTGACAGGCAGTCAGCTAAATTACAAGCTGGCGTAGACCGTCTTACCAGTCACTGCGCAGGGCCTCTTAAGATGCGCGGTTCACGGGATGGTAAGACGGTGACAGTAACTAGCTGTATGTCGGGTATCATAACCCATTCAGGTGAGACAGGATTTGCTGACGTACACTACAGTTAGTGGTCTATCGCGTGGTCTGATACAATAGATCATATGGACTTTATCACAATTACACACATCAGAGCACGTCAAATTTTAGATTCTCGAGGCAATCCAACGGTTGAAGCAGATGTCATATTGAGTGACGGTTGTTTTGGTCGGGCTGCGGTGCCGTCCGGAGCGAGTACTGGGTCTCATGAGGCGGTAGAGCTACGAGATGATGAATTGCCATTTGGTGGCAAAGGCGTTTTGAAGGCAGTTGAAAATGTCAACACGGAAATCGCTGATGCACTACGCGGTATGAGTCCGTTTGACCAAGAAGCGATCGACCAAAAGATGATCACCCTAGACGAAACGCCAAACAAGGGTCGTTTGGGTGCAAATGCCATCTTGGCAGTCAGCTTGGCGACTGCTAAAGCAGCAGCAGCGTCACGTGGTGTGGCACTGTTCACCTATATCAACACCCTGGCCGGTAATCCACAGATGAGCTTCCCGATGCCGATGGTCAATGTCATGAACGGCGGTCAGCATGCGTTGGGTGCAACAGACATCCAAGAATACATGATCATCCCCGTTGGTGCATCAACCATTCAAGACGCAGTGACCATGAGCGCCGAGGTGTTCCACGTGTTAGCGAAAGTTCTCAAACAAGAGGGTTACCCAACGACCGTGGGTGATGAGGGTGGCTATGCACCTCGCGTTCGTTACGGTAACTCTGAGCCGATCACCCTGCTCAGTCGAGCCATCGAACAGGCTGGATACTTGCTGGAGCGTGACTTTGCCTTTGCGCTTGACGTGGCTGCCAGTGAGTTTTATCAGAGTCAGACTGAACAGTACAATTTGTCCACAGAAAACCGTGTGCTAGACACTGACCAGATGATCAAAATGTATAAGGAACTGCGCGCACAATACCCGATCGTCTCCATCGAAGATGGGTTGAACGAAGAAGCCTGGCGTGGTTGGCAGAAGCTGACGCTGGAACTGGGCGGCACCACGCAGTTGGTTGGTGACGACTTGTTGGTCACTAATGTCGAACGCTTGGAGCAAGCCATTGAGCAAAAAGCTGGTAACGCCATCCTCATCAAACCAAACCAAATTGGTACACTGACCGAGACTATCGCCGCAGTCAAGATGGCCAAAGAAGCTGGTTGGAACACGGTGATGAGCCACCGTTCTGGCGAGACGGAAGATACTACCATCGCCCACTTGGCGGTTGGCCTGGGAACTGGACAAATCAAGACTGGTTCAATGTCTCGTTCAGAGCGCATCGCTAAGTACAATGAGCTGATGCGTATCTCAGAGCTGCGTCCTGACATCGAGCTGGCGCGTCCGTTTGTACAGATGTAGGGCGCACTAAGCGCGAATAGTGACGATGTTGCCAGCTTGCAACTTAATGATGCGTGACGCGACTGAGGACGTCACTTCCCCGCCGTCGACATAGACACTCACCATATCACCGAAGTACTTGATGGCTTCGGTGATATTATTAGCTGGTGGCATGCCAGCTGGGTTGGCGCTGGGTGCCAACAAGGGGCCGGTTTGGCGAATGAGCTGTGCTAAGCTGCCGGTGACTAGTCGAAAAGCTAGTGTGCCGTTTTGGTGGGCGGTGTGCGGAAAATCGTTGCTGGCTGGTACAACGATGCTGGTCGGTCGCTCGGCATTCAGCTGTAGGTAGTGCTGACGTTGAGTAGCAGTTAAACCCGGGATGTCGGAGATGTCAGCGACCAGGATGATGCATGATTCGTTAGCTGGACGATGTTTAGCGCGGTATAGCCGCTCCATGGCGTGGCGGTTGGCAGCGGAAGCGACGATACCGTAGATGGTGTCGGTTCTGAGGACGACCAAGTTGGCACTGGTAAGTGCCTCTGACACACGGGGGTCGGATATGGTATTTGTGATGAGCATTGAATTGTTTCGTTAGATTAACCACCAATATTGTCGATGATAGTTTGCAAAAAGCCTCTAGGAGTTGGTGGTGTTTGGTTTGGACCTTGGGTTGATGATGTTTTTTCAGTTAAAGGTACCGAAGTGGGCTCGGTGTTGATGTGGATAGAATTAGCAGCGGTATCGGCCGCTTCCTTCAGTATGATCGCTGGCGGAATGAACAAAGCAGAGGTAATGGCTACTGCACCGACAACGGATTTGATGGTGTCTTTGAGTCCCCTTTCGTTCTCTGTTGATAGCTTTGCAAATTCTGCCAGATCCATACCCATGTTATATCATATTTGGTTATAATGTACAATTACTCCCGCCTGAGCGAGAGTAATTTGTAGTTGACGCGAGAAACTGATTAGTCAGTAACTTCAACGCCCATACTGCGAGCAGTACCGGCGATGATTTTGACGGCGCCGTCTGTGTCGATGGCGTTGAGCTGGTCTTTTTTGACTTCAGCGATTTCTTCCAGTTGAGCGCGGGTGATTTTACCAACTTTGTCGGTGTGTGGCTTGCCGCTACCCTTTTGGATACCGGCTTTTTCGCGGATCATGTCGTCCACTGGCTGACCCAATGATTTCCATGCGAAAGTGCGGTCTTCAAACACTTGAATGTGCACAATGACGTCTTTACCCATCAAATCTTTGGTGGCGTCGTTAAATGGATTGATGAAATCCATCATGTTTAGTCCCCACTGACCCAAGGTTGAACCAACTGGAGGCCCAGCGGTAGCGCGACCAGCTGGAATGCGTAGTTTTAGATTTCCAATGACTTTCTTTGCCATGATGATAAACCCTTTCAAAATTAGTTGAAGCGTATTGAAAGTGTGCGTAACATAGGTATTATACAAAAAAGTGTGGTATAATTCAAGCATGAACGTGCGAGGCCCGCTCCCGATTAAGCGCATCATTAACGCGTTTGGTGCGGTGGGCTACACATTGCTCTTGTTTGTTTATGCGATCATCTCCTTGTCCGCTGTAGTGTGGCTGATGCGTCGCGGTAAGTTCTTTGGACTGTCAGTGAATTTGCGCACTGCAGAACCATTGATGCAGACAGCGCCGACAGAGCCAGAACCGTTGACGGCTCAGTTGTTGAGTGCTGCGTTGGGGATTGCCACGGCGTTGGTACTGGTCATCACCCTCACCGCTCTTACCTATTGGCTAGGGCGCGGCGGTTCGCGGATGTTGAAGCGGTCAGTGCGGTTTTGTCAGTGTCCCGTTACCTTGGTGACGTTGTTGGTGGGCAAAGTGCTGGCTTGTGGCGTGGCGACAGTGCCGGTTTTGCTGGCTGGTATTTTGCAGATGGGTAATCTTTGGGTGGTGATCATTTTGTTGGTGTTTATCACCGTGGCATTGATCATCTTTCTGCTGCAGCACTATCTGGCGTACACCAGTGAAGTGGTGCAAGCTAAAGATGTTTGGTAGTTTGATGCGCGACGTATTATTTTTTGCGCGAGAAAAAGCGCGTGATGACATTGCCAGTTACTATGCCAGCTGCCACGCCGCCAGCGATAGCAAAGGCTTTGACGACCTCTTTCCCGATCTCTGAGAACACCAGCATGCGAGCTATCTTTGAGTCTTTGATTTCAAGGCTGGTTGGGATTTCAGGTGGAGGAGTGTCGTCCTTTGGTGCCTGCGCCTCTTTTGATGCGACAGGTAAGCTGTCGTATGTGGAATTTATCATATTGGCTTGGTGCTGTCCTAGGGATATTGCAAAATTGGCAGCAAAATAAGCAGGTATACGTGAGGGGTCTTCTTCGCACTCTTCCACGGACTCCTCGTATAGTTGATTTACATGTAGTTTAGCTTGTGCTGGTATGTCTCTGCCTGCTTTTCTGGAATACTGTCTGGAGCGATGGCGTGTGCTGCAGCCATAACCGCCTGTCTGTCGCTTTCCATCAGATCGGCAAACCAAGCGAGCAAAGATTCCTTTTGCTTTGGTGTTGTCGGTAAGTCTTGTAAATAATGAGTGGCGAGCTCTCGTAGTGCTGGGAGATACTGCATATTTAATAAGGTGCTGGACTTATTGAGGACACGCTGTTGCTCATCAATAGTCTGGTTGGCAGATAGTTTTCCAAAGGTTGTGATCAAACTATTTATGGCGACTAGATGTTTACGAGAGGCATCTGCTAACTCATTGCCATCAGGCTCACCCAGTGCTTCTAACCATTCTTCTGAGACTTTGGCGGCCTCCTGGGTGGTGTTGTCACTGGGCTGTATGGTCCCCTCGTTTTCCTCGGAGTTATCATCACTGGGTTGCGGCATTTCTAGTGTACTCATAGTAAAACCTCTCCACCCTTTTGATAATAATTGGTAAATTGGACTGCCTGGTCCCGCGCGTTAGACCTTTTTCACCTGCAAAGCGTCAAGTTCAACTGGAGTGTCGCGTCCAAACATGCTGACCATGACACGGATCTTACCTTTGATTGGGTCGATTTCAGCGATCGCACCGTCAAAGCCTTTGAACGGACCATCGGTGATGGAAACAACTTCACCCTCTGAAAAATCAATCTGGTGCTTTGGCTCTTCGACGCCCATGCGCTTTTTGATTTTGGCAATTTCTTTGTCAGAAACTGGTGTTGGCGTGGTGTCTGCACCGACAAATCCAGTCACACCAGGCGTGTTGCGGATGATGTACCACGTCTCATCAGTCAAATTCATCTCCACTAAAACATAGCCCTGGAAGATTTTGGCTTCAACGACTTTGCGTTTACCATTTTTAATTTGAATTTGTTTTTCTTTCGGGACCATGACGTCAAAGATTTTGTCTGCCATGTCAACACCGTTGATGCGCTGACGGATGGATTCTGCTACTTTCTCTTCGTAACCAGAATAGGTGTGAATAGCGTACCACTGACGGGTTGAGTCGTAACGATTGTTTGCCATAAAAAACTCCTTTTACCTTTATTTCAAAATTTGCTCAAAGATCCAGTTAAATCCAGCGTCAAGTAATAAAATCAATGTGGTAAGCAACAAGGTGAAGCCAATCACGGTGCCTGTCATGATCCAGGTGTTAGCGCGGGTTGGCCAGCGAACTAGCTTCAGCTCGGCCCACGCTCCCTTGAAATAACCAACAAATGAGTCGCGCATGCCTGAATCTGACTCAGTCTTGTTGACAGCACGTGCTGGTTTGGTGGTTGGTTTCTTTTTGATGGTTTTTTTAGGGGAATCATCCGTTGCCTTGATGCGGCGTACGGTGGTTTTCCCTGTCTGCTTACCCTTTTCTGCCATGTGTTTCTCCCAAATTAAAAAGTCTGTTTTTCACAGACTGTCAAGTATAGCTTAGCACAAAAAATGCAGGTATTGCAAGTGTGAGCGGTATTATTGCTTTTTTGCCGGTTTTGCTGGTGGTAGGCTGAAGCTAAAAGTTGATCCGTGGTTGAGACGGCTTTCTAGTCTGATGGTACAGCCGAGCTTGCGGGCTAGCTTTGCGGCCACGTAGAGCCCCAGCCCAGTACCGCTGGTTTCACGTGTGCGGTAATCTTCGGCGCGGAAGAAACGGTCAAAGATCTTTTTCTGATCACTGCGCCCGATGCCGATGCCGGTGTCTTTGACGCCAAAGTACACTTTGCCAGCGCTGCGCTTCATGATGAGGGTGACGGAGCCCTTTTGGGTGTATTTGATGGCGTTGGTGATGAAGTTTTGTAGTAGTTCTTCAAGGTATAGTCGAGACACATTGACATTGCCAACGCCTGCTCTGACGTCCAAGTTGAATGCCAATTTCTTTTCTGCGGCTTGCGGCTCGTATTCGTGGCGGAGTTTTTCGGCCAGTTCAGTGACGTTGATGAGCTCTGATTCATCAGCTATGCCACGTTCTGCGCGAGACAGCGTGCTGAGGTCGTTGACAATGCGGGCTAAGAACATGATTTGTTTGTGGGCTTCGGCAAGTGAATCGTCCAATTTGTCGGTCATGCCGCGGTGCATCATGAGCTGGACGTTGGAGAGCGAGGCTTCGGCGATGGTGATGGGGGTGCGTAACTCGTGGCTAATCACGCTGATAAATTCATCGCGCTCTTCTTCTAGGCTTTTAACTCGCGTGATATCGCGCAAAATGAGCACATAACCGTCCGAAGTGAGCGTGTCGCTGCCGCCCTGTACTGGCGCAAAAGTGGCTGACAACCGCACACGGTCGCCGCCCTCAAGAGGCATGATGATGTCGTCACGGGTACGAATGGCTGGTGATTTTCGCAGCTCTTTAAATACAGGAACTGGCTGTTTGTCGTTGGTTTCAAAGTTTAATAGCTCATCAATGTGTACACCCTGAATACTGGCATTGGTGTCGAGTAAGCTCAGGGCGGCGGCGTTGTAGAGGCTGATGATGCCGTGGGCATCCATGCTAATGATGGCGTCAGTGAGGTTGTTTACCAGGGTCAATACGCGGTCGCGTTCCAGCCGTTCACGGGAGCGACTGCGTCGTAGTTCTTGGCGTGATTGGTGTCGTCCGCGGTAGGCGATGATGACGGCTGCTAGAAACATCAGCCATGATACAACAAGCAAAATGATGATGGCATAGATAAGATTCCCTCCCTGCATATGTACCAGTATACCATAAGCATTATACGTGTGGCGTGTATTTTTTCAGGGCATCGCGGTGTCGTTTATAGTGCGGGTCGATGGCAGCGACTTCGCGCCAAAATGCTTGCGAGTGATTCATCTGGCGCGTGTGACATAGTTCGTGGATGAGAACGTAGTCCAATAGTTCAAACGGTATATTCATGAGGGCAATGTTTAGGCTGATGGTGCCGTTTGAGGAGCAGCTACCCCAGCGACTGGACGAGTGCGTGAGTCGAGTTTTGTCGTAATGAAAGCCGTGTTGCTCTGCTAAGAATTTGAGGCGGCGTGGCAAATAGCTTTTGGCTTCTTTGCGCAGAGCTTTGACGACATGGTCACGAATGGATTGTTGAAAGATGGGGTCAGCGAAATCTTGGTCGTCTCTTGCATTGATGATGATGCTGGTGCCGACAGTTTTGACAGCGGGTTCTCCCTGTTCCACCAACAAATTGTGACTTTTGCCAATTTGCTGAGACGTGCTGTATGGAAAATCGCCTTGCTGCTCGGCGATGAGTTTTTGAATGCTGCGACGTGACCGTTTGATGAGCAGTTTGGCGGAAGCCAGTGGCGCATGAAGTGGTATAGTGATGCGGATGCGACCATTTGGGGCGATGCGCAAACTGACGCGACTGGCTAGTGCGCGCCTGGTGACGGTGATCTCGCCAAATTCAGGATCAGTGATGGTTGGCATCTCGCTCCTTGTTTATTGAACTCGTACTCGTCCGCCAATCGATCGGGGCTGAGTACGTATAGAAGCAGCTGGACGGGTGGCGTCGCTGAGTTTTTTCAAAAGTGTTTTTGCCTGCGTATTGTAGGTGTGACGACCACTGATGACCATGTAAGGCTCGCTGGCATGCGGCGGTGAGAAAGTTCGTAATTTCTGTTCGAACAGTGCTTCATCGCCGTTGTGTGAACGAAGCCATCTGGCTCTGGACATGGCGGGGTCGGTCTGCACCCACACAAACAATGGCTTAAATCCAGCCTCACGAGCGACTTTGGCGATGTCGGAACGCCAAGCACGCTTTTCGGTGTTGCCGTCGAAAATGATTGTCTGTCTTGGCTTGAGTAACTCTCGAAGCAAATCGATTGCAGCTTTGTGAATCAGTGCGTCATCGCTTGATAATTTACGCAACATATCACTGCTTAAAATTGGCGCATTGAACATTTTGGCAAATTCAGTCGCAAACTGTGTTTTTCCCGCCCCCGGTGCGCCGACCATGATAATCAGGTGCGGCGAAGATAACTGCAATGGTTTCATGAAATCAGTATACCACACGCCTGGTGAGAAAAAAACAGAGGGAAAACCTCTGCTATTTTATGGCTCTACGGCTCTATGGCAGGGGAGACAGGACTCGAACCTGCGACACCCGGTTTTGGAGACCGGTGCTCTACCAACTGAGCTACTCCCCTGTGTCTTGGCGTTATTTTACATGATTTTTCCGTCCTCGGCAACTCATTTTGGGTGATTTGAGGAGGCTATCTGACAGGTCGCTGCGTGAAATACTCCTGAAAAACCGTGAAAAACTATTGAAAAAACATAAGCATCGTTTTATGATAAATAGTAGGTATGAAAATATTGATGCTTGGGTGGGAATTACCTCCGCATAATAGCGGAGGGTTAGGCGTCGCATGTTATCAGATGTCACGGGCACTAGCTGACTGTGGTGTGGATATTGATTTTGTTGTGCCCTACTCTGCCGAGCATCCGAATATTGATTTCATGAATGTGCACGCAGCGACGCATTTGGAGGCATCAAAAGATGGTTTTGGCGCCTATGATGATTTGGGCACTTCGGACAAGCAAGCGCATGATTGCGGACTAAGCGGTATGCGGGCGGTGCAGCGGCGATACAACTGCTTCGTGAAAGAATTTGTCAAACAGCATCCTCCAGATGCTATTCACGCTCACGACTGGTTGACCATGGAAGCGGGCATCATCGCTAAACAGCAGTGCAATGCACCGCTGATCGTGCATGTGCATGCGACCGAATTTGACCGTTCTGGTGAGAATGAAGGCAACCCGTTGGTGCATGAGATTGAGCAGCAAGGGCTGTTGATGGCTGACCGAATCATTGCAGTGAGCCACATTACCAAAGACATCATTGTGAAGAATTATCACATTCCACCAGAGAAAATCGAGGTTGTCTACAATGCCATTGACCTGGATGAACTGCCACCACACGAATACGACCAAGGAACCTATCAATACTTGGAAGACTTGAAAAAAGAAGGTTATATCATCGTTGGCGCACTGACTAGATTGACAGTGCAAAAAGGTTTGACCTATCTGATTCGGGCGGTGGCCGAGGCTATCAACCAGCACCAAAAAATCGCGCCACTGCCGACCGCGCACAAAACCCGTAAAGACCACTTTATCACTAATGCCCAGGTGCGCTGCCAAAGCAACCAGTTCGTCGCGCTGCTCGCCACTACCACTCAGCAGTAACGCGATTTTTTGGTGCTGGTTGATAGCCTCGGCCACCACACGAATACGACCAAGGAACCTATCAATACTTGGAAGACT
>CAJPSL010000007.1 GCA_905373315.1 Candidatus Saccharimonadota bacterium | reverse complement strand
CAAAGCCGGCTGAGCAGCTGATTCGGCCGACCGGGCTGCTTGATCCGCCAATTGAGGTGCGGCCGACTGAGGGGCAGGTTGATGATTTAATGGAGGAGATTCGCCAGACCATCGCTAAAGGTCACCGCGTATTGGTAACGACCTTGACTAAGCGCATGGCTGAGGATTTGAGTGCTTACTTGACCGACAATGGCGTGAAAACGGCGTATCTGCACAGCGAAATTGACACGCTGGAGCGCGGTGATATTCTCAAAGATTTGCGGCTGGGAACGTACGATGTACTGGTCGGTATCAATTTGCTGCGCGAGGGGCTGGACCTGCCAGAAGTCAGTCTGGTGGCGATTATGGATGCTGATAAAGAAGGCTTCCTCCGTAGTGAGCAGGCGCTGATTCAGACGATTGGCCGGGCGGCGCGGCACGTGGACGGGCGGGTTCTGATGTATGGCGATAACGTAACTGACAGTATGCGCCGAGCAATTGATGAGACGAATCGTCGGCGAGCGATCCAGCAGCAATATAACGAAGAACATGGCATCACGCCGCAAACCATCCAGAAGAAGATTGACGATGGTCTGCGCTCCATCATTCCGCAGAAAGAATCGGATAAAAAGCCAAAACTTGATTTGAAGAAAATTCCAAAGGACGAATACCCAACGCTGATCAAGGAACTGACCGGTCAAATGGAGCTGCATAGCGCCAATCTAGAGTTTGAAAAAGCCGCAGAGCTGCGTGATTTGATTGCAGAAATTAAGCAAACAATGGTACACTAAAGATAACCATAATAAGGAGGAGAATTATATGGCAGAATTGAAAACAACAGAAACTCCAGTCGTCGAGCAAGCTGAGTACATGGCTCCACGCGCTGCTTCGCAAGCAAAATGGCTTACATTTGAATACGCATTAGCAATGGTTTCAGTAACATTTGCTGCAATCACCAGTGTAGTGCTCGTACCAATGTTGTTCGGCATGTGGTCTGCAAAAGAAGCGATGTCGTTTGGTTTGATGTTGAGCGGCTCGATCACTGCAAACATTTTGGCCGTTGGTATTTTGGCAGTACTATTTTCAGTGTTGGCATTTGTCCTATTTGGCCGCGTAACACGCACAATTGCCGCTGACCGTAGCGGTTACACTGGTCGATTGGCTTACAAACTGACAACCTATGGTAGCTTGTTCATGATCGTATTGGCGGCGTTGCCACTGGTCGCAAATCTCATCAGTGTATTGATTAGCTCGTTGCTATTGATCGGCGTTTCCGATGCTGGTTCAGTATACACAACACTGTACTTGGGTAACTTCTTGCCATCACTGATGTGCTTGGCAGTATTGGCAGTTGTGATATTTTTCATCGGCAAGATCATCAACGGCTACAACAAATCACGCCCATTGGCTATCACGTTGATCGCAATCACCGGTGTTGTCGCAGTTGCCTTGGCTATCACGCTGGCAGTGCAGGCTCATGACAAGCCAAGCATCAAAAAATCAAACTTCAAATACAACTCAAGCTACCTACTTGACTAGTTAGTTGGGTATCGCCTGTCACTCGCTCCTAGACATGGGGCGAGTGATTTTCTGTAATTAATTTTCAAGTGGTATAATGAGTTCATGAGTGTAATTTCTAATAGTGATGTCCAGCGCTTGGCGGATTTGAGCGGTTTGCAATTGGCAGATGGCGAAGTGGATGGCTTGCGACAGGACGTGGAGAAAATTGTAGAATATATCAATCAATTGGGCGAGCTCGACACGTCCGGTGTGGAGCCGACCTATCAAGTGACGGGTCTAGAAAATGTCTGGCGTGAAGACGAGGTCAAGCTGGGGATCTCTCGGGACGAGCTACTTGAGCTAGCGCCCGAAAAACAGAATAATCAAGTGAAAGTGCCGCAGGTGTTGTGATGAGTCGGATTAGTGATTTTGTAGGAAAAAGTGCAGTCGAGAATGTCAAGGAAGCATTGCAGCGGGCGCGTGACGTTGAAGATTATCATGCGCTGCTCAGTTTGACGGAAGAGCGGGCGTTGGAGCGAGCAGCTAAGGTTGATCAGGGCGAGATTTCTGGGCGATTGGCTGGCGTGCCATTTGTCGTAAAAGACAATTTTTTAGCCTTTGGTGCACCGACGACTGCTGCCGCAAAAATGCTCGAGAATTTTGAGGCGCCACTCCAGGCTACGGCCGTTGAAAAATTAGAAGCTGAAGGCGCAATCTGCATCGGCAAGGCGAACTTGGATGCCTTTGCTCACGGTGGCTCGACGGAAAACTCAGCCTTTGGTCCGACCAAAAACGCTGCAGATAAAGCCCGCGTAGCTGGCGGTTCATCAGGTGGCTCGGCAGTAGTGACGGCACTTGATGTAGTGCCGTTTGCGTTGGGTACCGATACTGGCGGTTCGATTCGTCAGCCAGCCAGCTTTAATGGCGTGGTTGGTGTCAAGCCAACTTACGGCACGGTCAGTCGCTATGGCGTGGTTGCTATGGCCTCAAGCACCGACACCATTGGTTGTTTCGCGACGAATGCGGATGACGCTAATCTGGTGATGGAAATCATGGCGGGCCGCGACAACAAGGATATGACGACGCTGCCGGACTTTTGGCAGAAGCAGCCAGAATTTACCAAGAAGAAGATTGGTTTGGTTAAGCAGTGCATGACTAACGATGTGGACGCGGCGGTTCGCCAGAAAACGCTTGATTATGCAGAAAAGTTGAAGCGGCTGGGCTATGACGTTGAAGAAGTGGATCTCAGCATGATGCAACATTCGCTGGCGATGTATTACATCATTGTGCCGGCGGAGATATCGTCAAACTTGGCGCGCTATGATGGCGTGCGTTATGGCCACCGGGCGGCTGAGGTAAAAACGCTGGCGGAATTGTATGGTCGCAGCCGCAACGAAGGTTTTACGACGGAGAATAAACGGCGAATTATGATCGGTAGTTTTGTGTTGTCGAGCGGTTTCTTTGACGCTTACTATATGCAGGCGCAAAAAGCGCGCACGCTGCTTATCAATGAGTTCAAACAATTGTTTGCTGAGTACGACGCACTGTTGATGCCAGTCGCACCAACACCGGCGTTCAGACTTGGCGAAAATACCAATGATCCGATCAAGATGTATCTAGCGGACATCATGACGGTGCCAGCTAGCTTGGCGGGACTACCAGCGATTTCCGTGCCAGCTGGAACTAGTGACGAAGGTTTGCCAATTGGTGTGCAGTTGATTGGTGACCGCCAGTCTGACAGCAACTTGTTGAAGTTGGCCTCAGAAGTGGAGGCTGCCTGATGGACGGATTATTGATCGCGCTGGTGGTAGCAGCGCTGGTGATCGGTGCTTTGTTGATTATTTTTATCCAATTGACATCGCGCGGACATCAAAAGCTTGACAGGGAAATGTACCGAAAAGTTTGGCGGGCAATTCAACATGGCGCCAAAGCGGGCGGTTCGGATGGTCTGCAAATGGCAATCGTCAAAGCTGACAAGCTGCTCGACAAAGCCATGCGCGATTGCGGCGTGGCAGGTACGACGATGGGCGACAGACTGAAAGCTCGCAAGGGTGACTGGACGGATGAAAATGGGTTGTGGGCGGCGCATAAATTGCGTAATCAAATTGCCCACGAAACCAACGTGAAACTGACCGCGCAAAGTTTTCGGCGAGCCATGACAAGCTTTGAACAAGCACTAAAAGATTTGGGAGCGTTATGATGAGTGTATATGATGAATATGAAATGACCATTGGTATCGAATGCCACGTCCAGCTGGCGACCAAAACCAAGCTGTTTAGCCCGGCTGACAATGACGCGCGTAATGCTGAGCCAAACGAAAAAACACATGAAATTGACTTTGGTCTGCCGGGCATGCTACCGGTGCTCAACAAGCACGCTGTTGAGTTGGCGGTGCGTGCCGGTAAAGCGTTGAATGCGCCGATTGCTCGCGTTAGCCGGTTTGATCGCAAGCATTATTTCTATCCTGACCTGCCAAAGGGTTATCAGACCTCCCAGATGTACCAGCCGATTATTTTGGCTGGCTATGTTGACGCGCCGCTAGAAGACGGTTCGCTCAAACGGGTGCGGATTCATCATGCGCACATGGAAGAGGATGCTGGTAAGTTGACGCACTACGACGGGTACTCGTTGGTCGACCTCAACCGCGCCGGTACGCCGCTGATTGAAATCGTTTCTGAGCCGGATATGCATTCTGCAGAGGAGGCTAAAGCGTACGCTTCGGAGCTGCACAAATTGATGGTCTACGCAGGTGTGACGCACGGTGATTTATATCACGGCAACATGCGATTTGATGTCAATATTTCGGTGGCTAAGAAAGGTGCGACTGAGCTCGGTAAGCGCGCGGAAGTCAAAAACCTCAACTCGTTCCGCAGCGTCGAGCGTGCCGCTGAGTACGAGTTCAAGCGCCAAGTTGACCTATTGGAGCGTGGTGAACAGGTAGCTCAGGAAACCCGCGGCTGGAGCGACGACAAGCAAATTACTACTTCACAACGCTCGAAAGAGGACGCGCAGGATTATCGCTACATGCCTGATGCCGACATCCCGCCAGTGGTGCTGAGCGATGAGGAAATTGCACGAATTCAGGCTGAAGTGCCGATGCTGCCTGCTGAGTATCGTGAAAAATGGAGTGGATTAGGCTTGGATAAGTCAGTGGTTAATTCACTGCTATCCAATCAAAATTACGCATCTATCATGCTGAAAGTGCAGGAGAAATCAGGTGACGCAGCTGCCAAGCGAGTGGCACACTGGTTTGCCAGTGCTTTGACCGCTGGTGATAATGACACCAACAATGACAGCACGTCAGTTGACGCTAGCGCGCCGCGCGTATCAGTTGAGGATTTGGTGGAGTTGGCGGAGATGACCGAGAAAGCAGAGATTTCCAGCACCAATGCTAAGGAATTGTTTAACGAATTATTGGCGGGCGCCACGCATCCGCGCAAACTTGCTGAAGAAAAGAATTTGCTGCAGGTGTCTGACGAATCAGCCATCGCTGCCATCGTTGACGAAGTGCTCAGCGACCCAGCCTCGGCAGCTTCCATCGCCGACATTCGCTCGGGCAAAGACAAAGCCATTGGTTACCTCGTCGGTCAAGTTATGAAGCGTTCCAAAGGTCAGGCTAACCCAAGCTTGGCGCAAAAATTGATCCGCGAGAGGCTATAGCTGATGATCATCATTACTGGCATCCCTGGATCTGGTAAAACGACGTTAGCAAAGCGTTTGATGCAAGATGTGGGGGTGCGTGGTGTCGCGCAAGATGCTGTCAAAGAGTTTTTGGCTGATCATCTGGGCGGAACATACACTGATCAGCAGAGCAGTGCCTTGGGTCGTGTGACTCGACGGGCGGTTTTGGAATTGGGTGTTGAATTTGAGAAATTGGGTGAGCAAATCATCATTGAGTCTGCCCTGCAAACATCAGCTGCAGAAGCGATTTTACAGCATAGCCCACATCGACCAATTCTGCAGATTTATGTGACGTGCGGCTTGGTGGAAGTAAAGCGGCGATTTTTTGCCCGCAAACAATCTGGTAATCGTCACTCAGTGCACACTGATGATCTATATGATAAATTGACGGAACACGAAATTCGTGACAAATATCGTCCATTGGTCGCGGATAATATCACAACAGTGACCGTTGATTCGGAGAATTTGGATTACGCAGCATTGCGGGACATGGTGAAAGATTTTTTGATGAATAAGGCGATAATAAAGGAGAACGAGATATGAGAAAACCGACAAAAGCAGTGATTGCAGCAGCAGGATTTGGCACTAGGTTTTTGCCACAAACTAAAGCGATGCCTAAGGAGATGATGCCACTGATTGATAAGCCAATCATCCAATACGTTGTGGAAGAACTGGTTGCTGCCGGTATTCGCGACATTATCATCGTCGGAAGCGCCAACAAGCGTGCCATTGAAGATCATTTTGACGTGCCGAACGAAGATTTGTTAGCGAATTTGCGGGCTGGTGGTGACAAGAAGCGCCCGTTGATTGACCTGGTTCACTCACTGTCGGAAATGGCTAACTTTGTGTACGTTCGCCAAAAAGGTCCATATGGCAACGCGACTCCTTTGGCATGTGCTGCGCATTTGATTGGGCCGGACGAGCCAGTGATTTATACGTTTGCTGACGACTTTATCGACGCGACACCAAGCCGTTTTCAACAGATGATTGCTGCTGCAGAAAAATTGGATGGCGCAGTGCTGTCTTGCAAAAAAATCATTGATGATGCAGAATTTGATCGCTATGGCATTGCGGCTGGTCAACAACTCGATGACGGAACGATTGCTATCACAAACATCGTTGAAAAGCCAGGTAAAGCCAACGCACCGAGTGATTTAGCCAGCGTCAGTAGCTATTTGCTGGCGGCTGATTTTTTCCCGTACTTGGAGCGCGCTCGCCAGGAGTTTAATGGTCACGGTGAGTTTGCCATTCAGCCGATTATGCAGCGCATGATTGATGAAGGGTATAACTTCTATGGCGTGGAAATCACCAACGGCACGTACTATGACACCGGTGATAAGCTTGAATATCTCAAAACTATCATTGACTTTGGGCTGCGGGATGACAAACTTGGTCCAGCGCTGCGCCAGCATCTGACAGATCGGCTGAAATAGGCTATAATAGCACCATGAATGAGATCGTTATCATTTTGTCAATTGTTTTGGTTACCTTGATGATTATCGTCATCACATTGATGTGTTTGGTGATCAGCCTGAGTCGTCATGTCCAAAAAACCATGCAGCACTCACGAGCTATCCAGCAGAATTACACCGAAGCATCATCAATGCTTTCGGTCGTTTCTTCAGCCTTAGCGCTGGGGGCACTGATGAAAAAGTTTACGCGAAAGGCAAAACGTGGTCAAAAATAATACTTCAGAAAAGTCATTAATACAAAGGGCTACTAAAAAAGTCATTCGTGACAATGAAAATGGCGCTCGCCAGGCAATTTTGGAAGATTTGTTTTATGATTTTCACCGTTCTCGCCGTCAGGTTTACGGCATGAACTTTTGGCGTGGCATCTTTTTTGGTTTTGGCTCAGTGCTAGGCGCCACTCTTTCGGTGACTATTTTAGTTTGGGTATTGGGTCATCTAGTTGATGTGTTTCCACCACTTGCTGACTTCTTCAATACACTGATCAACACCATGCAGAGTCGCCGCTAACGTGCTATACTAAGACTAATGACGACAGAGGGGAATAATAACGGCGGTACGTCGGCGGTTTTGAAACCGTCTGATTATGTACACCTGCACAATCACACTCACCACTCACTGCTCGATGGATTAACCAAAATCCCTGACATGGTCGCCCGAGTGAAGGAGCTCGGCATGGAAGCTTGTGCTATCACTGACCACGGCACTATGTCAGGCGTCATTGAGTTTTATAAAGCAGCCAAGAGTGCTGGCATCAAGCCAATCATCGGCATCGAGACCTACGTGGCAGCGCGGAGTCGTCACGACCGCGACCCGGCCAAGGACAAGGCGCGTTATCACTTGACGTTGCTGGCTATGAACCACAAGGGCTATCAAAACCTGATGCAGCTCAGCACCATCGCCAACCTCGAAGGCGTCTACTATAAACCGCGCATTGATCACGAGCTACTGGAGCAATACAACGAAGGCATCATCTGTATGTCCGGCTGTATCGGTGGTGAGCTGGGCGAGAATCTGCGCAATGATGATTATGACAAGGCTAAGGAAATTGCTGGCTGGTATAAGTCAGTCTTTGGTGATCGCTACTACATGGAGCTGCAAGATCACGGCCACCCTGAAGCGCGCAGTCACTGGCCGGAGCAGAAAAAGGTCAATGATTACATTGAGCGCATCAGCGAGGAATTGGACATTCCGTGCGTGGTGACCAGCGATGGCCATTACCTCAATCATGAAGACCAAGAAGCACATGAGATTTTGCTGTGTGTTGGTACCGGTGCGTATTTGAGCGATGAAAAGCGGATGAGTTTGAAAGATTTTGAGCTGCATTTGACCACACCAGAAGACATCATTTCGCGGTGGCAAACAACCAATCCGCAGGCAATTGCCAACACTAAAGCCATCGCCGACCGCTGTGACGTGGAGATCAAACTGGGCGATATTCTCATCCCGAAATTCCCGACGCCAAACGGCGAGTCTGAAAAAGAATATCTGGATCATCTGGTGTATAGCGGCATGGCGGCGCGCTACGCTGGCATGAAGCTGGAGGACGCCAAGAAATTGCCAAACGACGAGCTGCGTGCGATGTTGTCTGACGATCAAATCGAGCGGCTGGACATGGAGTTTGGCGTGCTCGACAAGATGGGTTATAACGGCTACTTTCTGATTGTTCAGGATTTCATCAACTGGGGTAAATCTCAAGGAATTATTTTTGGGCCGGGGCGTGGTTCGGCGGCTGGTTCAATCATCGCCTATGCCCTGAACATCACCGACCTTGATCCGCTGCATTATGACCTGCTGTTTGAACGCTTCCTCAACCCCGACCGTATTTCCATGCCCGACATCGACATCGACATTCAAGATACCCGCCGCGGCGAGGTTATCGAATATTGTGCCAAGAAATACGGCTCAGAACGAGTCGCCAATATCTGTACTTTTGGCACCATGGCAGCTCGTGCCTCGGTGCGTGACGTGGCGCGGGTGCTGCAGGTGCCATATGGCGAGTCTGACCGGCTGGCCAAGCTTATCCCACCGCCAGTCCAGGGTCGTCATGTGCCTATCAAAAAGTCGCTCGAGGAAGACCCTGACCTTAAAAAAGAATACGAGACTAACCCGACCGCTAAAACGGTCTATGACTTTGCCTCACGGCTAGAAGGGACCATTCGTTCGCACGGTGTACACGCCGCTGGTGTGGTGATTGCGCCGGATGATTTAGTGAAATACGTGCCGCTCGAGATGGCGCAAAAGGGCGTGGTGGCAACGCAGTATCCGATGGGCCCGGTGGAGGAACTGGGGCTGCTGAAGATGGACTTTTTGGGCCTATCTAACCTGTCTATCATTAACAATGCCCTGCGCATTATTCGTAAAGTCTACAAAACGGACATTGATCTGTCGCATTTGCCGCTGGATGATGCAGAAACGTATAAACTATTCCAGTGTGGTGATACCACTGGCGTATTCCAGTTGGAATCGGCCGGTATGAAGCGGTACCTGCGTGAGCTCAAACCGAGCGTCTTTGAAGACATCATCGCCATGGTGGCCTTGTATCGCCCGGGCCCGATGCAGTTTATCGACTCATTCATTAAGCGCAAACACGGCGAAGAAGAGATTACCTACTTGCATCCCGGTATGGAAAACTCGCTGAAAAACACCTACGGCATTTTGGTCTATCAGGAGCAATTTATGCAGATTTCCAAAGAATGGTGCGGCTTTACTGGCGGCCAAGCGGACACTCTGCGTAAGGCAGTGGGCAAAAAGAAAATCGACCTGATGAAAAAGGTCAAACCAGAGTTTGTCGAGGGGGCAGTCAAGGTTGGTGGTGCGACCAAGGAAATCGCTGAGCAGTTCTGGGACGCGCTGGAAGAATTTGCTAACTACTGTTTCAATAAGTCGCACGCGGCGTGCTACGGCCTGATTGCCTATTGGACGGCGTATCTCAAGGCGCATTACCCTGACGCTTTCATGGCGGCGCTGATGACTAGCGACCAAGACGATACCGAGCGCCTGGCCATTGAGATGACTGAGTGCAAGCACATGGGTATCGAAGTGCTCAACCCAGATGTTAATGAGTCATTTGTTGAATTTGCGGTGGTGCCTAATGAAAAGAAGATTCGTTTTGGTATGGCAGCGGTCAAGGGAGTTGGTGTCGGCGCAGTCGAAGAATTGTTGCGCGCCCGTGAGAATGGCAAATTCACCAGCATCGAAGATTTCGCCAAACGCGTGTCCACCAGCAAGTTTAACCGCAAGGCCTGGGAATCGCTCATTAAATGTGGCGCATTTGATAGCTTTGGTCATCGCCACGACTTATTATTCAACCTAGACACTATCACCGCCTTTGCGCAAAAAGTTCAAAAAGAAGCGGCTAGCGGGCAGACTGATTTGTTTGGTATGTTGGGCGATGATGCGGCTGTGGCTCAGCCGACCATGCAGTTGATGCCGTCGCCAAACAAGAATGACAAGGAATACTTGACGTGGGAACGCGAGCTGATGGGCTTGTATATCTCGGCACATCCTTTGGACGCTTACGCTACATACTTGCTTGAGCAAACGCAGCCATTGACCCAGCTGGTACCAGAATATGATGGCCGACTCATGACAATTGGTGGCATCATCACGAACGTTCGCACTATCATCACCAAATCTGGCAGCAAAATGGCGTTCGTGGGCCTCGAGGACAAATTTGGCGAAGGCGAAGTCATCGTCTTTCCGAACTTGTATGAGCAAGTCGGCGCCAAGCTTGTCCAGGACGCTGTCATTCGGGTGACTGGTAAAAACTCGGCTCGTGATCGGGACGGTAATTTGGGCTCAGAAAGTAAAATGATTGCTGATGAAATTGAGATTATCACCGACAGTGATATCACCGGCTATGAATCGACCGGTCGTCAAATGGAAGCACCAAAAGTAAGCGCCCAGTACAAAAAAGAAAAGCGGGCAAACTTCCGCGCGCAAAAGACTAAGAATGCCACTCCGACTGCCACCAAACCATCAAGTCCGTCCAAGCCAGCCGTTCAGCCAGCGACCCCCGAGACGCCACCTGCGCGCTTGTTTCTGCAAGTAAAAGACCCGAGCGACCACGACAAACTGATTTCACTCAAAAAGATATGTTCAACGTCGCCTGTGGCATGGCACTATATCAGATGATATGTGGCTGATGATTACGTCAA
>CAJPSL010000006.1 GCA_905373315.1 Candidatus Saccharimonadota bacterium | reverse complement strand
GCACCACCCAACCACTAAAGGCCAATATAGCTACTGACAGTCAAAAGGCGGTGGAGTGATGGCGCGGGCAAAATCACAGTTCATCTGCCAGCAGTGTGGCGCCAGCTATCCAAAGTGGGTCGGCAAGTGCGAAAACTGTGGCGAGTGGAATTCGCTGGTTGAGCAATTACCAGTTGATACGGGCGCGTCGGCGGTAGCCCGCAGTAGCGGCAAAGGTAGAGCGCTGACTGCGCTTAGGCTCAGCGAAGCGACCGCCGAGGCCAAACAAGCACGGCTAGCAACCGGCATTGCTGACCTTGACGCGGTACTCGGCGGCGGCTTTTTGCCAGGCGGCGTGGTGCTGGTGGCAGGGCAGCCGGGAATTGGGAAAAGTACCCTGCTAGCGCAAGTCGCGGCATTCATCGCTCGGCAGCAACCAGTGCTCTACGTCAGCGGCGAGGAGTCAGTGTCGCAGGTCAAATTGCGGGCTGAGCGGTTGGGGGCGGTTGACTCAGAGAGTCTGCAGCTGGCGTCCAGCAACAGCGCCGAGGACATCGCCGCCTCCATCCAGACTGGCCAGTACAATCTGGTGATCGTCGATTCCATCCAGACATTGTCGCTCGCAGAAATTGCCTCAGCGCCAGGCTCGGTCAGCCAAATCACCAACTCATCCAACGTCATCATTCGCGCCGCCAAGGCCTCGAACACCACAGTGATTTTGGTCGGTCACGTCACCAAGGAAGGCTCAATTGCCGGGCCGAAAGTCCTGGAACACTTGGTCGACGTGGTGCTGAATTTTGAGGGCGATCGCTACGGTGGTTTTCGCGTGGTGCGGGCGCAGAAAAATCGCTATGGCTCGACGAATGAGGCGGCAATTTTCGAGATGCACGAGGACGGTCTACAGATTGTGGCTAATCCATCGGCTAGCTTGCTAGCGGAGCGGCAAAACCTCGACGGCTCAATCGTCCTCGCGACCATGGAGGGTGCGCGGCCGCTACTGGTGGAGATCCAGGCGCTGGTCAATCCGACGAATTTTGGCTATCCCAAACGCGCAGCCAGCGGTTTTGACCTCAACCGCTTGAACCTGCTGGTGGCGGTACTGGAAAAGCGCACCAAGCTCAATCTCTCTGACAAAGATATTTACATCAACGTGGTTGGCGGCTTGAAACTCAGCGATCCAGCGGCGGACTTGGCGGTCGCCATGGCCATTGCCTCAGCCTCAGCTGGCCGCAAACTCAGCGACGAAGCGGTGGTGTTTGGCGAAGTCGGCTTGGGCGGCGAAGTACGCTCGGCTCAAGGCTGGCACGCCCGCGTCAAAGAGGCCAAGAAGCTCGGCTTTACCTATGCCATCGCGCCAAAAACTCACAAAGACTCATTTGTGCGCGGCGTCGGTGATTTACGCCAGGCACTAATTGATTATTTACAATAACATTATTATATAAAAGGAAATTATTATGGAAAAAACAATTGAACTTATCATCATTATCATGCTGCTGGCTATCATGGCAGAGATATATCTGCTGGTCAAGCCGCGACGGCACGCAGGCAGCGGTACGCAGCTGCCGATTCTGGTTGACACCTCGGTGTTAATGGATGGCCGGGTGGTTGACTTGGCAAAGACTGGTTTCTTGTTGGGGCAGATCATCGTGCCGCGGAGTGTGCTGATCGAACTACAGCTGTTGGCTGACGGTGCTGATCACGCCAAGCGCGAGCGCGCCCGCTTCGGTATGGACGCCATGAAGGAACTAAAGGATGTGTTGGGCGGCTCGTTCACGTTGCTTGACGATGCGACGCGTATTCCTGAGGGTGTTGATAATCGGTTGTTGCAGCTTGCCAAGGAAATGAACGGTGCTATTCTGACGCTGGATTACAACCTGAACAAGGTGGCGCAAGTCGAAGGTATTCAGATCCTCAATATCAATGAGCTAGCTAAAAGTTTACGCATGAGTTACCTGCCTGGCGATGAGCTGGTGCTTGAATTAACGCAAAAAGGTCAGGATTCTCACCAGGCGGTCGGCTACTTGCATGACGGCACAATGGTGGTGGTTGAACAGGCCAAAAAGTTCCTGGGCCAGAAAAAACGCATTGAAATCATCCGTAGCCTACAAACTGACGCTGGTAAAATGATGTTTGCGAAGGTTGTTGAACAGGTAACTCCACCAGAGCCAACACGACAAACAGCTGTCATCGCAAAACGTCGCTCTGTTGGTCGGAAAGTGCAGACTAGTCCAGAAGGATCAGCTAAGAAGACTACTAAAAAGCCAGCAGTAAAAACTCAGAAGCCTGTGCAGCAAACTTGTCGTCGTTCTACGACTACAAAAACATCAGCCCAGCGCGAGGCTGAGCTGATTAGGTTGGCGAATAGCCAAGACGATTAATCGTCGCTGACAGTTTTTGAGCTACTTGCGGTGTAATATCCTTCGTCGCGGACATTCACGGTGATAGTGTGTGATCCTGATGACACATTAACTGAGACGCGGTCTGAAGCGCTGTTACCGCTGATATTGCTTGATTTGACTGAACGTCCATCAACCAAGATATCAAGCGTCGCTAGGCCAAATTTTCCTCCATCAACATTAACGTCAATGGTGTATTTATTGCTTGAACCAGATGCGGTGATGCTGGCGACACGAGGCTTGGCATCGCTACAGTTGTGCACATCGTCGTCAGCGGTAGCGTTGTAGCCTGCTGGCGCACTGAAGGACTCTTTCTTGGTGATTGGGTCGACCGCCTTGATCACGTCAACTTCTTCTCGTGCGCCCTCTGGAGTACAGGAAGTAGCCTTCTTTTTAGAGATGCGGTCAAATGTCATCTTGGACGAGCTTTGTCCTTGGTTTTGGTTCCACCATGATGGGTACAATTCTTTGCCATTCTGCTTGATACCAGATGGGCGGGTGTACCACATGCTTGATTTCCACTTACCAGCTGGCTGGTAGACCTGGGTATGTGCAAAGCTCATGACTTTCTGAATCACCGGGAGACCAGTTGACGAGTTTATGGAGGTCAATGTACGACTGTCGGAGTTACCAAGCCAGAGCGTCATGGCGAGAGCTGGAGTATAGCTCGCTAGCCAGATGTCTTTTGGTTGATTGCCCTTGTCGGAGGTTCCGGTCTTGTAGCTAGCGCGCACACCCGGGATACTTCCTGTCACCAATGTGCTCGATCGGTCAGCTAGGATGTCGTTGGTGATATAGGCGGCCTGCGGATCGACAGCTTGCTTTGATTCATCTTTCCATTTGAGAAGGGTTTCGTTTTGAGAATTAATCACTTCCGACACGGAAGTAGATTTTTTACTGACACCTAAGCGAGCCAAAGTACCATAGGCATTAACCAGTTCAGTTTGTTTGGCACCGCATCCACCAATGGCGGCTGATAGACCATAGCCACCCGAGTCTTCCTCTTGCTTACAGTATTCTGAGTTACCAAGACCTCGGATGAACTCCACAGTTGGCTTTGGACTACCGTTGCCAGCAATGTACATTGCTTTCACTGCTGGGGTGTTACGAGACAAACCGAGCCCTCGGCGAATGGTGATGTCACCCATGAATTTGTTGTCCCAGTTGTTCAGCTTAGCGCCATAAATTGAGTCGATATTTTCATCTTTTAGTATGGTGCCACTCCCATATGCCTGACTACCACGCTTGCTAAACAGGTGAGTGAACACAAATGGTTTGATGGATGAACCTGGCTGGACAAAGGCGGTGGCTGCATTGTCCTGACCAAAGCCCGGATAGTTAAAGTCACGGCTACCCATCAGGGCAACGATTTGACCCGTTTGCACGTCTTCTATGACTGATGCACCGTTGTGAGCGTTGATGGCGGCTGGACGACCAGTCGCAAAGAAGGCTTTCATTTCATTTTCTAATTTCTCTTGGATGCGCCAGTCCAGTGTTGTTTTGACGGTCAGTCCGCCTCGTCCAACAACCGCTTGACCGAGCTCTTTCTCGAGCTGTGATCGGACCATCATCACAAAGTGTGGCGCCTTCATGCCTTCAGTTTGTTCAACTTGTGGATAGAGATTGTCAAGAATTGGGTATTTTTTGGCTTCATCCGCCTCTTTTTGTGTGATGTAGCCTTGTTCTGTCATGTAATTTAAGATGGTGTGTTGACGCTCGATCAACGCCTTATTACCGGCAGTGTTGTATGGGTTAAAGTAGGATGGATTCTGCGGAATTCCCGCCAGCAGCGCCGCTTCAGCTATGGTCAAATCTTTTGCACTCTTGTGGAAATAAGTCTGTGCAGCTGATTCAGCACCATTACGACGACCTCCGTACGGTGATTCGTTGAGATACAGTGACAAGATTTGGTCTTTGTTGTACATGCGTTCAACCTCAATGGCTAAAATCATCTCTTTGATCTTACGCGGGATACCTTTGAGGCCACGTTCGCCAGCTTCATCAGCAAAGAATACCTGCTTGACCAACTGTTGAGTCAATGTTGATCCTCCCTGAACCTGTCCTCCAGATGCCGTTGAGAACACAGCACGCGTCAAGCCGCTAACACTAACTCCGTGGTGCTTGTAGAAGTCTTTATCCTCAATGGCAACGGTGGCGTGCTTCAGGTGATTGCTAATTTGGTCACCTTCGACCACCAGTTTGTAGTTACCGGTTCCTTTATCTTCCCAGAGTAGCACGCCGTTACGGTCATAATATTTCGTTACTGTTGTTTGGACACGTTTGGCAATTTCGCCTGGTCGAATTTTATCCAAGTCTTTGCGGAAATATGCGAACAGCCCACCGATAAACAAGATCATCAACAACAGAGTAACACCAGCAATTTTCAGCGCCATCTTTGCGCCGCGTTTGGAGAACCAATAGTTAGCTAAGCGCTTTGGATGTAAGCGATAGAAAAATCGCTTCACTGGATGCTTCGGCAAGCTTGCCAAATATTCAGCACGCTCGCGCGAGTCTTTATCTTTTTTAACTTTACGCTTATGTGCCAGATTGGCATACAAGCTTAATCGCTTTGTCGCAGATTTCCTGGGACTAGAAGGCGATTTGTTGCTGCTACTTGTACTACTCTTATTCACGTAATCTATTATATCACGCACATGGTTCGC
This sequence comes from Candidatus Saccharimonadota bacterium, assembly GCA_905373315.1. Classification (GTDB taxonomy): domain Bacteria; phylum Patescibacteriota; class Saccharimonadia; order Saccharimonadales; family Saccharimonadaceae; genus Nanosynbacter. Next base: position 6,037 of record CAJPSL010000006.1, on the reverse strand, counting down.
ATCAACTGCCAAAAATTGGTATACTGATACTAAGATTAGCTGACCAAGGAGAAAATATGCAGTTATCAGAGGAATTACAGTGGCGCGGGTTTTGGAACCAAACCACATTCACCAATGACAAGCTTATCGATTCGGAGAATTTCACGCTCTATCTGGGGACAGATCCGTCGGCTGACAGTTTGCACGTCGGGCATTTGGCGGTTTACATGATGGTGCGGCATTTTTTGGAGCGCGGTCACAAGGTGTTTCTGCTGGTTGGTGGCGGCACTGGCATGATTGGCGATATGCGCGACACCGAGGAGCGGAGTCTGCTGTCGTATGCGGAAATTGAGCACAATAAACAAGCTTTGAAGGCGCAGGTGTCACAAATTTTCGCGGGACGCGATTTTACCTTGGTGGATAATGCGGATTGGCTGGGCAATCTGGAACTATTACCATTCCTCCGCGACATTGGTAAGAATTTTAACATGGCAGATTTGATTGGTCGTGAATTTTTCAAGGCACGCATCGACAACGGCAAGGGGTTGAGCTTTGCGGAATTTACTTACACCTTACTGCAGGGCTATGATTTCTGGCATCTGTTCAAACACCACGGTGTCAATTTGCAAATCGGCGGTTCTGACCAGTGGGGTAATTTGGTTTCAGGCGTGGAATTGATCCGCAAAAAAGAAAACGCCGAAGTTTACGCCATGACCGCGCCGTTACTCATCAACAAATCAACTGGGCGCAAATTTGGCAAATCCGAAGGTGGCGCCGTGTGGCTGGATGAAAATAAAACTAGTGTGTACAAGTTCTATCAATTCTGGCTGAACGTTGATGACGAAAGCGCCATTGAGTACATGAAAATCTTCACCATGCTCGATCGCGATACTATTGAGGCTATCGCTGAAAACCATGCGGTCAATCCAGGCGCACGCTCAGCCCAAAAAGTCTTGGCACGCGAAGTCACCGACATTGTCCACGGCGTCAATCGGCGCGAATCAGTGGAGCGGGTGACGGAGGTGTTGTTTGGCGGCGGCGATTTCCGGCAATTGTCAGATGATGATTTGGATGCTTTGGCCAAGGAAATTCCGCGCGTTGATGTCGGCGTCGGCGTCATTGAAGCGTTGGTGGTTTCTGGCGCGGTCAGCTCCAATGGCGAGGCAAAACGCCTGCTGAAATCTGGTGCCATCAGCCTCAACGGCGAAAAAATAGCCGAAGACCAAGCCGTCAACACCACATCGCTGCTGAAAAAAGGTAAAAATACATTTGTGCTAATCATGGAGGGAGAAGAATAATGAAGAAAATTATTGCGTTTGATTCAGACGACACTATTGTCCTGTCAAAAATGCCAGCGACACCACGCATGGCTGGTTTATTGGCAGAATTATTGAAATATTACGACGTGTGTATTATTTCTGGCACTGATTTTGAAGGGGTGATCTATCCAAACACTGTTAGACAAATCGAACAAGTTCCGGGCGTTGATCTTAGCCGACTGCACATCATGCCGACCTGTGGCACTCGGTACTATCGTTTCCAAGACGGTGAGTGGCGATTGCAATATCAGGAGGATTTGACTGAAGAACAAAAAGCTCGGATTTTTGAAGCAATTGAAACCTCGGCCAAGGAGCTTGATATGTGGGTGGACAATCCAGCTGGCGAGATCATTGAAGACCGTCTCAGCCAGGTGACATACTCTGCGTTGGGCCAAAAAGCCACGCCAGAAGATAAATACGCCTGGGCTGAAGCCAACAAGGAAAAACGAAAATTACTCAACGATGCTGTCAAGGCGCGCATTCCAGAGTTTGAAATTCGGACGGCAGGTACCACTAGTCTGGACGTGACTAAGCCTGGCATCGACAAAGCATATGGCATGAAAAAACTGATGGAAGCAACGGGCGTAGCTAAGGAAGAGATTCTATTCTTTGGCGACAAACTAGAAGAAGGCGGCAATGATTTCCCAGTCAAAAATATGGGCATTGATTGTATCGCTGTGGAACGCTGGGAAGATACCGCCTACGCACTGGAAGGCATCAACGCTGTTTCGTAGATGAAGCTGACAACTCCACTGGAACACATCAAAGGCGTCGGCCCTAAAACCGCCCAAGCGCTGTCAGCGGCGGGTCTGGAGACGGTAGCGGACGCCTTGGATTTTTTGCCGCGGGCGTATGATGATTATTCGGCGGCGGTCAACATTGTTGATCTTCAGCCGGGCAAGGTGACGGTGCGGGCGCGCTGCGAGTCAATTTCCACGCGGATTGTGCGCCGAGGCCTAAGGATTACTACGGCGGTGCTGGCGGATGATTCTGGCAAGGTTAAGGCCGTTTGGTTCAATCAGCCGTACCGTGAGTCGCAGCTGAGATCCGACGCCGAGTTCATGTTCTCCGGCCAATTTGGCATGCAATATAATAGCTATCAGATTAGCAATCCATCCGTCGAACTCGCCAAACAAACAAATTCGTCCGACGCCCAGCCTACGTCGGGCATCCATCCGGTCTATAAAACCATCAAAAACCTTCGCCCGAAAACCGTACAGGATTTGCTAAAGAACTTGCGCCCCATCATGGAATTTTTGCCCGAGACGTTGCCGGAGCACATCGTCCAGCGGCAAAAACTAGTCAGCCGCGCCGAAGCCGTCAGGTTCCTCCACGCGCCAAATAGTCACGAGGAAATTGCTCGCGGTCGTGAGCGGCTGGCGTTTGAGGAATTGTTTGAAATGATTTTGGCTGCGCAGCTCAACAAGCAAGAGCAGACCAAGCTAACCGGCTGGCGTATCCCGTTCAATCAGCCGGTCGTTAAGCGATTTGTTGAGCAACTGCCATTTCCCTTGACCAACGCGCAGCGCCGTGCCGCGTGGCAGATTTTGCAAGATTTGGAGTCGGAGCATCCGATGAATCGTCTGTTGCAAGGCGATGTCGGCTCGGGCAAAACGGTGGTCGCTGGGTTGGTAGCGGCGGAGGTGGCACAGGCTGGTTTCCAGACAGCCATCATGGCGCCGACGGAGATTTTGGCGGCTCAGCATGCCAAAACGCTGGATGAGCTGTTATTGCCGTTTGGTGTGTCGGTGGCCCTACTGACGGGACACGTCAAGGGCGCTCAGCGGCGGCAGCTGCTGGATAATTTAGCAAATGGTGACATTGACGTGGTGGTTGGTACCCACGCGCTGATTCAGGAAAAAGTGGCGTACCACAAGCTGGGGTTTGTGGTAATTGACGAGCAGCATCGGTTCGGCGTCAAGCAGCGGCAGGCATTATTACAAAAGGCAGACTACATGCCACACCTGCTCAGCATGACTGCCACGCCGATCCCGCGAAGTCTGGCGTTGACCTTGTATGGTGAACTGGATATTTCGATTTTGGACGAGCTGCCAGCCGGGCGCCAGCCGATTGAAACGAAAATTTGGTCGCCAGCCTCAGCGCCAAAGCTCTACGAAACTATTGATGCAGAAATTGCCAAAGGTCGCCAAGCCTATATCATCTGCCCGTTGATCGACGATAATCCTGACAATGACAAAAAGTCGGTCGAGGCGGAATATCACAAATTAGCGAAAACGATTTTTCATCATCGTCGTCTTGGGCTGCTGCACGGTAAACTGCCGCCAGAGGAAAAAGCGGCGGTCATGCAGCAGTTTGCGGACGGCGAGCTGGACATGCTGGTGAGTACCACAGTCGTGGAAGTTGGCGTTAATGTGCCGAACGCCACGGTCATGCTCATTGAAAATGCTGACAACTTTGGGCTCAGCCAGCTTCATCAGCTGCGCGGGCGGGTTGGACGCGGTGAACACCAGAGCTTTTGTCATCTGATGATGTCGAGCCATGACAAGCCAAGTCAGCGCCTCAGGGAGATCGAGAAGTCTCAAAACGGCTTTTACCTGGCGGAAGTTGACTTGAAATTGCGCGGTCCTGGCGAGATTTACGGACGAGCGCAGCATGGCGCGCTGAACCTGAAAATTGCCTCACTGAGCGATACGCCGCTGATCGCCCGTGCGCAAACGGAGGCCGAGCGCTTTGTCAAAGAGGGGCAGGATTTGTTACAATATAACCATCTGGCGCGTGCCGTCAGTCGCTATCAGCGATTAACCATTTTGAATTAATATGTACGCAGGAACAACAATTAGAGATGGCTCTGGTCGATTTATCGGTGTTCATCAAAAGATAGATCGAGTGGCCAGGCGACACCTTGAACCGATGCTGCCTGATTGGTGCGAATTTCCTGATGTGAAAAATATCCTGCATTTTGAGGGCAAAAACGGCCCCGATGGCGTTAAGCGCAAAAGTCCAGCTGTCGACGAACCATGGCATTTCATCAATCCAGACGACCCGAACGACACGGCACTGTTGGAGATGATCGACCAGCATATTGATAATCTGGCGAAGGCGCTGCAGAACCATAATTCTGAACGAGCCGCCTTTGAAGCCGCGTGGATGGCGCACGCTATCACCGATGGTTTGACGCCAGCGCATCATTTCCCGTTGGAGCATGCTATGCAGGAACTGCGCGGTGGCGAAGGTTTGGAGACGCGAACCTCCATCCTCAAGAAAAACGTCATGAAGGGTGATACGGGGATTGAACTCATCAAAAACAACTGGAAATTTTGGGGCGCTAAAGGTATGATGACCATGCACGTGGCGTTTGAAGCGGGCGTGGCGAGTGTGGTGGCCTATCCGCGCTTTAAGGACGCCGTGCCAAGCGAGGCTGAGATTTTGCAAGTCAAGCAGCAGGGCTATCGGGAATATTATTTGGAGCAAGTTCACGCCGTGGCCGACCTAAAAATGTATGACAATTTTGGTAAAAACGGCTGGACGACTGATTTGGCGCGGCAAACCAACCATGAACTGATGCCAATTATCATCAAAGCCGTCATGCTGGGTTGGCTGACGTCGGTGTGGAAGCTTGAGGCCAAACGGTGAGAGTACGCATCATCGCTGGCGAATTTGGTGGACGATTCATCCAGACACCGCCAGGTTCGACGACGCATCCCATGGGTGAGCGAGTCCGTTCAGCAATGTTTAATTCACTGGGCGAAACAGTCCGCGGTGCGCGGGTTTTGGACGCCTTTGCCGGCTCTGGCGCTATTGGTTTGGAATGTTTAAGTCGTGGCGCTGAGTCAGTAGTTTTTGTGGAACGAGACCGCGTTGCACAGCGTGTCATTGCCGAAAACATAGGCAGTTTAGGCGTCGACGAACAATCTATTGTAATAAAAACAACGATATCAAATTGGCTGAAAAGCATGAGCGTAACAGAGAAGTTTGATATCATTTTTGCTGATCCGCCATATCATAATCCTCAGTTTTCCACAGTTTCACGACTAATGGGGCTTCTCAAACCGGGCGGATGTATGATATTATCACACCCAGGAATAGGTGAGGTGCCAGTTCAAAACGGAATTGTTGTGGTGGACAATCGTAGTTATGGGGAGGCGCACCTCACCAAGTTCCTGCGAGAACCATCTTAGTTTGATCATTAGTCCCGATGTACGTCGAGGACTTTTTGTTATGTCGGCGCGAAATATAGTATTGTAAAAATAAACTCTATATGGTATAGATAGTGCTAGACATATTTGGAACCAAAAGAGGAGGAATGGAAATATGCCACGTGCTAATCATAGCCTAATGGAGCGAGAACTTACAGGGGCAACTGCTAGTAGTCCTGAGGATAGTGATATGAGAGCGCTTTATGACGCCATTTGTACACAGGAAAATTTTGACAAAGAACAGACACGAATTGATGATCTTAGGAAATTTGGCCAGAAAGTTTTGGACAAGTTTGGTTACGCGGAATATAGCGAAATAACCGTTTAGCCTTTGCTGATTTGCAGGACAAATAAAAAGAGCCTCGCCGGGAAGCTCGTGATGATACTTTTTGGTGCGGATGGGGAGAGTCGAACTCCCGTCTCAACCTTGGGAAGGTCACATAATAGCCGTTATACGACACCCGCGTTCTTAAAAGTATATCACCCTTGCCAGATGGCGACAACTTTAGTACAATGAAGTAGCAAGTTTGTGGCTCTTTAGCTCAGTTGGTAGAGCAGAGGCCTGAAGAGCCTTGTGTCCCC
>CAJPSL010000005.1 GCA_905373315.1 Candidatus Saccharimonadota bacterium | reverse complement strand
GCCTTTTCTCGGTTTGTGCTCTCATGGGAATCATGGCTCCATAGCCAGGGCTCTAGCGATAGCCACGCGCTGTTTTTGCCCGCCTGAGAGCTGCGAAGGAAAGGCATTGGCTTTGTCCGCCAGCCCCACATCCGTGAGCAATTTCTTCGCCAGGCGCGTCGCCGCCCGATCAGACAATTTGCGTAATTTCCGCGGCGCTAGTTTGATGTTGTCCAGCACACTCAAGTTCGGGAATAGATTGAACGATTGAAACACCATGCCAACTTTTTGGCGCAGAGCGTTAAGGTCGACTTTCGGCGCTGTCGTTTCCACGCCGTCGATGACAATGCGCCCGCCCGTCGGCGTCTCCAGCAGATTCAAGCAGCGCAAAAAGGTTGATTTGCCTGAACCACTCGAGCCAACGACGACGACCACTTCGCCTTCGTGAATTTCAACATCAATGTCCCTGAGCACACGGTTACTACTAAACTGTTTTTTGAGATTAGTCACCGTGATAATTGCTGGGTGCTCAGCGGTTGGTTGTGCCACTTCCTTCACCTTATTCACTGCCATCTTTCAATCTCCTCTCCACTCGCGTCATCACGCGGGTAAATATCGCGGTCAACGCCAAGTACATCACCGCTGCAGCAAACAATGACTGAAACGCCGTGGCAGTTTGAAAGCGAATATTATCAGCGCCGCGCATGATGTCATTTAGCCCAATCCAGCCGACGACTGAGGTTTCTTTCAACAGAGCGATGAATTCGCTAATCAGCGCTGGCAACGAATTTTTGAGTGCTTGTGGCAAAATCACTAAACGCATAGCCTGCCAGCGACTAAAACCCAGCGAACGAGCTGCTTCCATTTGTCCCTTATCGACACTTTCGATACCGCCGCGGATGATCTCGCCAATGTACGCACCGCTATTGATACCAAAGGCGATGGCCGCCACAAAAATCTTCGGCATGAATTGATATGAACCAAAGACCACATAGTACATGATTAACAGCTGGACGAGCAGCGGCGTACCTCGAATGATGTCGACATACACTTTGCCAAGCCACGCTAGCGGATTCCAACAACTCAACCCCTTGGCCCACGAGTAACGACAAAGTGACTTAAACGGTCGTACGTCCGAGGTTCGCAACAGGGCGATGATGATACCAATGGCCGTACCAAGAAGCAGCGACAAAACGGTCAAAACCAACGTTACCTCTAGACCGTGCCACAAATACAACCACCGACCATCGCCGAAAATCACTTCCAGGAAATTCACGATTCAAGCTCCTTTTTCTTCATCGATTCAAGCGCTGCGGCGCCAAAATGCTTGCGGATGAGATTGTCGTACCGACCGTCCTTTTTCATCTCCGCCAACACTCGGTTAATTTTTTCGAGCAAGTCGTGATTATTGTTTTTGATGGCGATTGCATAGTGCTCGCTCGACAACTCACCTGGCAAAATTTCCAGGTCTGGAAAGCCAGCCGTGTATTGAGCCGCGGGCGCATCATCCAAAATAACCGCCTCGACGCCGCCAGCATTGAGCTCCGTCAACACACTTGGCGCGGTTGGGAATTGTGACACGTTGGCGCCGGTAATTTTTCCAGCAAGCGTATCACCCGTCGTACCCAGCTGTACACCAATTTTCTTACCCGTCAGTTGATGTCGATTCCGAATTGGACTACCTTTCTTGACAATAATCCGCTGCGAGGCTGAATAATACGGCTCAGAAAATAACGCGTTTTTAGCGCGCTCCGGCGTCACCGACATGCCAGCCACCGCCATGTCAATTTGCCCTGACTCTAGCGCTGGCAGCAATCCGTCAAACGACATATCTTCAATTCTCAATTCTTTATTCATACTGCGGGCAATTTCTTTTGCCAAGTCAACATCAAAACCAACAATTTCATTACCCTGCTTGTACTCAAACGGCTTAAACCCAGCATTAGTGCCCATCACCAACACGTCATCACTCTTACCAAATCCACCTTCGCGCTGCAAAATATCAAATGCCATAAAGCCAATCAACGCCACAAACAGTCCAAGACCGATCCACCAACTAACTCCAAAGCCTTGACGTCGCGTTTTCGTTCCGTTCATGCTTAGTAGTATACGCGCTTTATTACAAAATGATAAGCCCTAAGCTCAGCATTGTTCCTCACGTATAGTGGTATAATTAGATAGTATGAGCAAAAAAATCCTCAGCCGTTTCTGCAATTTTCGCACTTTGGTTCGAATCAGTGTCGTCCTGATGTTGGCTCTCAGTGCAATCTTCATCGTTGCCAGTCAGTACAAAACTGTGCAATTTCGTGATGCCAAAATTGATGAAGTTTTGTTTTATTTCAACAACGGACTGGCAGGCGGACAATCCAGCAGCCTGGTTTCAGCAGTTTGGGGCAATGTGCCATATGCCATTGGATTATTCATCATTTTACTCCTACCCATGCTTCTCAAACTACGCTGGAAAAAAATGCCATTTCGACTGCGCCACCAGACCTACTACGCAAGCGGCATTTTTGTTGTTAGCCTGACACTCCTGGCACAAAGCTTCAGCATCCCAGCCTATGTCAGCGCTCTTACTCAATCATCAAAAATCTACGACAAGCACTATGTCGATCCGCGCGGCGTCAAATTGACGTTTCCAAGCACCAAACGTAATTTGATTTATATCTATGTTGAATCGCTAGAAAATACGCCCGCCTCCAAAGCCAACGGCGGCATGAGCGACAAATCAGTCATTCCAGAGCTGGAGAAATTGGCGCTGACCAACACTTCATTTTCACACCAATCCTCCGGCCTTGGTGGCGCCCTACCTGCCCACGGCACCACCTGGACGGTAGCAGGCATGACTGCGCAATCCGCTGGCGTGCCACTCAAAGACGGCGGCGTATTTGGCGGCCGCGACCGCAACGGCATGGGTGATTTCAATAAATTCTTGCCTGGTGCTTATACCCTCGGGCAAGTGCTCCAAAAAGCTGATTATAATCAATCATTTATCATGGGCTCAGATAAAACTTTTGGTGGGCGCGATAAGTTACTAGAGCAACACGGCAATTACCACATCATCGACTTCACCTACGCTCAGCAGCACGGTTTGATTCCTCAGGACTATAAAGTGTGGTGGGGCTATGAAGACAAAAAGCTTTTCCAATTTGCCCGCGATGAAGCCACTCGCCTCAGCAAATTAGACAAGCCATTTAACTTGCAAATGCTGACCGTTGACACGCACTTCACCGACGGCTGGCTGGACAGTGACACCTGTAAACAACAATTTGAAGCAAAATATGACAACGTCCATGCCTGCGCCTCCAAACAAATTGCCGCCTTCGTCGAGTGGGCTAAACAGCAACCGTTTTACGCCAACACTACTATCATCATCAGTGGTGATCACCTCGGCATGCAGACGCCATATTACGAAGAGAAAATCGCCGGCGCTCCCTACCAACGAACCGTCTACAACGCCTTCATCAACCCTGCCGTTCAGCCAACTCGCGCCACCAACCGCCAATTTGCCACCTTTGACATGTACCCATCGACCTTGGCAGCACTGGGTGTGACAGTAGATGGCGACCGCATGGGGCTGGGCACCAATTTATTCTCAAATCGCCAGACACTGGTTGAACAATTTGGCGGTATTGACCAACTCAACGCTGAACTCAGCAAACGATCGAGCTATTATGAACGAAAAATTTTAAGCAGCTCATAAGCACATCACCTCACACTGCCTCTTGCCGCAACGTAACAATACGGGGCTCAGCCCACAGAAAAAGGAGGACATATGCCACCAACCATAAACCAAGAAGAAACCACCAAGCCCCTCGAGCAGTTTGGGACGGACATCACGGCACTGGCGCGTGAGGGCAAACTCGACCCAGTAATCGGCCGCGATGAGGAAATTCGCCGCACCATGCAGATCCTCAGCCGACGCACCAAAAATAACCCGGTGCTGATCGGTGAGCCGGGCGTCGGTAAAACCGCCATTGTCGAGGCCCTGGCGCAGCGCATTGTCAAAGGCGACGTACCAGCATCGCTGAAAGACAAGCGGCTAATCTCCTTGGAAATTTCCAGTTTACTGGCGGGTGCTAGTTTTCGCGGTCAATTCGAAGAGCGCCTCAAAGCAATTTTGAAAGAAGTGGAAGAAGCGGCTGGCGAAATTATTTTGTTCGTTGATGAAATTCACACCATGGTTGGCGCCGGCAAAACCGAAGGCAGCATGGACGCTGGCAATATGCTCAAACCCGCCCTGGCGCGCGGTAAACTCCATATGATCGGCGCGACGACGTTGGCCGAATATCGCCAGCATGTCGAAAAAGATGCGGCTCTAGAGCGGCGCTTTCAGCCAGTCTATGTTGGCGAGCCAAGTTTTGATGATACCGTGGCGATTTTGCGCGGTCTGAAAGAAAAATACGAGGTGCATCACGGCGTTAAAATCTCTGACGATGCCATCGTGGCGGCAGCGCGACTGTCGACTCGCTATCTACCTGACCGCTTTTTGCCTGACAAAGCGGTCGACCTCCTGGATGAAGCCACCAGCGCCCTGAAGATGCAGCTGGAGAGTGTGCCAATTAGTCTGGATCGGCTCAATAACCGCCGCTTACAGCTGGAGATTGAGGAAGCCGCGCTGAAAAAAGATAAATCCGACCACGCCAAGGCCCGAAAAGAGGAGATTAATCAGCAAATCACCGACCTTCGGGCTCAGGCCGAGGTGATTAACAGCAAATGGCAGCACGAAAAAGACATTCTCCAGACCGTCAATACCGCTACCGAAAAAATGGATAGTCTACGCTCACAACTGGAAATCGCCGAACGCGACGCCGATCTGGCCACCGCTAGCCGCATCAAATACGGCGATCTACCAGAACTGGAGAAAAAGCTGAGCGCCGCCCGCCAAGAACTAGCTGCCATTCCGCCAGCCGACCGCCTGCTGCGTGAAGAAGTCACGCCTGATGACATCGCTAGCGTAGTGGCGCGCTGGACGAGCATCCCGGTGGAGCGGCTGATTGAGACCGAATCCAGCAAACTAGCCAAATTAGAGGAACATATCAGCACCCAAGTAATTGGTCAAGACAAAGCCATCGCCGCCGTGGCCAGCGCTATTCGCCGTTCGCGCGCTGGGCTCAGTGATACCAACCGGCCAATCGGCTCCTTCCTCTTTCTCGGCCCGACTGGCGTCGGCAAAACAGAGGTAGCCCGCAGCCTGTGCCGCGAATTATTCGACGACGAACACGCTATGATCCGCATCGATATGAGTGAATATATGGAGCGCCACGCCGTGGCCCGCCTGATTGGTTCGCCGCCAGGCTACGTCGGTTACGACCAAGGCGGCCAACTCACCGAAGCGGTGCGCCGCCGCCCCTACAGCGTGGTGCTGTTTGACGAAATCGAGAAGGCTCACCCCGACGTCTTCAATGTACTTTTGCAAGTACTCGACGACGGCCGCCTGACCGATGGCCAGGGGCGGACAGTCGATTTCTCCAACACGGTCATCATCATGACCAGCAATGTCGGCTCGCAGGCGATTATGGATTTTGCTGGCGACGATTTGTCGGCACTGGATAATCAAATGCTTGATGTCCTCAGACAACATTTCCGTCCGGAATTTCTCAACCGCATTGATGACATCGTTATCTTCGACCGCATTCGACCAGAAGCCATGCGAGCGATTGTCGACGTTCAGCTGAAACGCGTCACCCGCCAGGTCAAAGACAGCCGCGACATCACGCTCAAGTTTGACGACAGCGTCCGCGACATGCTGGCCCGCGATGGCTATGACCCGAGCTTTGGCGCTCGGCCGCTCAAGCGCTTGGTACAAAAGCGGGTGCTTGATCCATTAGCGCTAGAGCTCATCGACGGACGAATTCATGATGGCATGACGGTCACCGTCAGCGTCGCTGATGACCGGGTGACCTTCCACTAATAGTCCCTTCTGTTCCTATTAATCACAGATACCTGTTTCCATGTGGCTTGAGTCATTCAAAGTTGCGCTCATAGCAAGAAAAAGCGCTCCGGCCAGCACCTGGAACGCTTTTCATTAGACCGCTCTGCAGACAAAATTACTCGGTTTGATTAGCCTCCGCCCGCGTCAGCTTGTCGACCATCGGCAGGATCAAGTAAATACCGATGATAGCTGCCGCCAGACCAGCACCAACGATGGCAAAGTAGGTTGGTGTTAACACCGGCTTCAGTGTCGTCGAGAACATCTTCGTGAATACTGCCCCCGTCCAAACACCGATACCACACGACAGGATCGAGGTGATCAGCAGCGGTGCCACGGATTCAACCATCACCAAACGCTTCAGCTGGACGAGGCGCATACCACTGAGACGCAAAGTATATAACGAACGGCGACGCTCCATCAGCCCGCCAATCGTCGAAACGATCAGGCTCGCCACTGCCACAAATAACGTCACGCCAATACCAACATAGGCTAAGTTGGCAAATTCGCGAATCGTTGGATTGATATGCGGTTTTTTGGAATCAGTGCCGCCCACTACGTATGTCAGATCGTACTGGTTAGCGCGCATCACAACCATGCTACGTAACTTTTCAAGATCATTGTCTGAAGTTAGCGCTACCAAATATTCTTTGGTGCCACTCATGTCGACTGTATCAGTGATCAGCGATACATTTTTGACCACTGGCGCGTCAAAATTCAACAGCGCAAATTGGTCGGGCCGAGCATTACTTGGACAGGTGTGCTCAGTGTATATTGCCAGATCTTGGCAGCGAATTGCACTGCCATCCTCACGCGGATAGATCGTCGCCACCGACGTGATGTACGACTGCTGTTTCAACTGTTTCGCCATATCGCTCGGCAGTGAACGGCCAATGACAGCTGCGGTACCATGCTTCAACTGTGAGTAACCGTTGTCTTTGATAGCCTGAACATTTAAGTTCTCAATACCACTGGTTGCTGTCAAGTAAAAACTACCTGCAAACAACGCCAACACGACACCGCTCACACCACGGAACACCGTTCGCGAGTGCACTGCCGTACGCTTACCAGCAATCAACATTGAGGCACTATTCGCCCAGCGTGCCGCTAGTAATGATAACTTATTCGTCAACCAACCACCAGCCAGGACAAGTCCAAACATCACTAACAGCAAGGTCGCCATCAGCAGTAGCATTGGCATAACTGATTCTCTATTTGCTGTCAGCCAATCCAGACCCGGCTTTGACGATAACCAGGCAAAAATCACAATACCAGTTGCTGGCACCAGCGGCCGCCACCCGCGTAGTTTCTTTACCTTTTCAACCGAACGTGACACACCCAGTGGCGAAATTTGCGCCCGGCGCATCCGTCGCCAGTTAACAAACACCGTTAGTCCCAGTGTCAAGCCAATAATCAGCGCGTATTGCGTGGCAGTTAACGCTAAATCGCCAGGATTAAACCGCATGCCGTCCATCTTGAAATTCTGCAGCGGTGCTTGTAATAGCCAAAACGCACCCAGCCCGATAATCACGCCAACCACTGACGCCAACAGCGACTCCAGTATTAATACCCGCGCCACCTGCCGCTTGGTCGCACCGATCAGTCGCAAGGCAGCATAGCGTTTTTCACGTTGTGCCGCACCCAGCTGTGTCGCCACTGACACGAAAATGACAATCGGAAACAGTAAGATGGTTCCACCAACGCCAAGTACAGTGATGGATATGGGATCTAGTCCGACATTCGATGTTAGCCCATTCGCATCCGTCCGGTAAACATTAGCAAAGTAGGAAGCTTGTCCTCGAGCTTTCGCGGTAGCATCACTTGCCGCCACTTCATCAGCACTGGCACCACGTACCATCATGAGAGCATCTGGGCCGCTAACATATTCACTAGGGAGTACGCCGAGATATTTAGTGTTACTACCAAAACGCGCCAAGATATCATCCTCAGGATGTTGAGCTACCGCATCAGCCAACGCTTTCGATAAGTAATACTCACCAGCCTGCGGTGTTTTCAATTTGGCAAACTGCGGCGATTTAGCCGTACCGTACATCGAGTAGGCCTGGATATATTGACCGCGCCACTTTGACGCATTACCAAGTCGCACAACATTACTAATTCTTAGTGGTTCAATACCATCAATTGGTTGTTGTGAAGCCTCTTTGCGACTAGCTTGGTGTGCCGCCAGGCTGATGGCTGATCCCCCAGCGCGTCTCATAAGTCCATTGATACCAGCCGTAAAGCAGCACACTAGTACGATCCCCAGCGCCACCGCCGCCGTCGTCAAGCCCAGACGCGCGAACGACTGGCGGCCAGACTTTTGTAGTAACATCCAACTAACGCTCATCAGACAATCCTCACCTTAGCTTTATCAGCCCTCGTCTGTGCCGGGTTTACCGCTGCCTCAGCGCCAGAAATCTGCCCATCGCGGACGATGATTTCCCGGTCAGCGTAGGCGGCAATCGTCGGCTCATGCGTCACCATGATGACTGTCGTACCGTGCTCTTTGGCGGTTTTGATAAACAATTCCATGACCTTTTCTGAGTTCAGACTATCTAGCGAACCAGTCGGCTCGTCAGCAAACAATACTTTTGGCTCAATCACCATGGCTCGGGCAATCGCCACGCGCTGCATTTGTCCACCCGACAACTCGCCGAGCATACTGTTAGCTTTACTCGCCAACTCAACATTGTTCAACCATGTTTTCGCCCGTTGATAGGCTTCTTCACGCTTGATGCCGTTGAGTAGCAATGGCAACGCTACATTGTCCAGCGCCGTCAGCTCCGGCACCAACTGTCCAAACTGAAAGACAAAGCCAAAACTGGTGCGCCGTAGCATGCTGCGCTTATCATCGTTCATTGTATCAATCCGCTGGCCGTCGAACTCAATCTCGCCACTATCGACCTTGGTAATCGCCGCCAAGCTATGTAGCAGTGTTGATTTACCAGACCCAGACGGGCCCATGATCGCCAGCACCTCGCCCGCCTCGACATCCAAGCTAACACCGCGCAGCGCCTGTGTTTGCCCGAACGACTTTGTAATTTTTTTAGCGCTAATTATTGGTTTGCTCATGCAAAATTTCCTCCTTTAGCCGCGTTAACCGCGAAATTGTTAATTCAATCCAGCGCAAATCCGCCTCCAAATGATACAGTGCGTGGTCAATTAGCAACATGTCCGACAGATTGCTATCGCGACGCTGTGCTGTCAGCTCGCGCATTCGTTGGATGTGCGCCTGCCGTTGATTATCCAAATACGGTGACGCATCGCCATCTTTCAGGATAGCCAGCACCGCTTTGATATACATGGTTGCTTGCAGTTGCGGCGACGGTGCTTCTGGCGCTTCCAGCCACGCCTGTAAATCTTGCTTACCTTCATCGGTAATCTCATACCGAACCCGATCCGGCCCGCCCGATTCGCTGGTATCAGTAATTTCTTTGACTTTATTGTCGCGTTTGAGCCGCGCCAGAGTTGAATATATCTGACCGGTTAAAATTGGCTTGTCCTTACCAAAATAGCCATCATATTTTTTCTTCAATTCATAGCCATAATTTGACTCTTCCGCTAAAAAACCTAACAGGGTATATTGAACGCTCATACTCTTACTATACACCCAGTGTTTAGTTATTGCAAGAGTTTTATACACTCAGTGTATAGTGTATTCTATCACCTAACCTCACCAGAATGCATACTATTATGCAATTTTGACGTATAATGGATGCATGGTTCAATTTTGCCGAGTATACAACAAACAGCAGTCCATCAAGTCAGCTATGGTAGGAGTTGGTAAAATCCTCAGCCTACCACAGTACGCACTATTGGCACTTACCCTATCTTTACTCGTTGCACTCATTATTTTCTTTGCCATCAATGCCAATTTTTACGGCCCGCTGATGATGTCGCGGTTGCCGATATTAGACAAAATCTCCCTTTTTGGAGCCATGTTCATTGACATATTCAAACAGGGTTTCAGCTCACTCAATGGCGCATTGCTCCTTGTGGTGTCACTTCTCCAAGGACTGTCAATCACCGTCGTCATTTTCACTGCCAAGAAAAATAAGCGTAACGAACAGTCGGTCACCAGACAAGTCGGACTAAGCGGCCTGGCCTCTGTGGCTGCTGCCATCGGTCTGGGCTGCGTTCCCTGCGGCACATCACTCATCCTGCCGCTCGTTGCCGTGTTCTTCTCGGGCGCTGCCGCTGCCACTGCCGCCACCATCGCTGGCACCATCGTCCTGATTGTAGCCCTACTACTAAGCCTCTTTTCACTCTACAAATCTGGACAAATCGCCTTTATATATACCGAATTAGCAAAACAGGAGGAACTATGAATCGACAAAAATCAGCAGGCATAGCAATCATTTGGGTTATTTCAGGCATTTTGATTACGGCAATTGTCGCATTGTTTATCTACGGCATCGTTAATCGTCCACCAAATCGCCATGTCGGTGACGGCAAACCATGGAACGAAAAGATGTCACAAGGCTCTGCTGAAGCCAAGCATGTGTTTGTTGATTATACTGATTATTTTTGCTCATTCTGCGCCGAAGTTGAAGCAGCCACTAACGCTGATTTCTTCAAAAATGAGTACCTCAAATCAGGCAAGGTTCGCTATGAACACCGCGTGGTAACACTGCTCAAAGAAGTCACCGATAACACAGAAACTGGGGCTCACGCCGCCTTTTGCGCCGCTGACCAGGACAAATACTGGCAGTATACCCACGACATCGTGCCACGCATCAAGCGTGATTATTTCGACAAAGGTATTGGTGTGAAAAACGTTGCTGTACCGCAAAAAATTCCACCACTGCCGTTAGACTATTTCCTAGCTTCTGCTAAAGCTATCGGCATGGACGAGACGAAGTTTACTGACTGTATGATCAAAAAAACACACCAAAAAGAGATCGATGACAACACCCAAAAAGCTCTGTCACTTGGCGTGAACGGTCTGCCATACATGGTGATCAATGACTACGTAGCCAGTGGATTTGCTGGTGGTGAAACTGGCTTAAAGGCGATCTTGAAAGCTGGCGGAGTGAACTAATGCCTACCAAAAAAACGCAAACAAAACCTCAAAAATTGTCAACAAAACGACAACCAGCTCGAACCAGCCATAGGTCAAGAACCAACGCAACGCCTGCAAACCGACCTCGATTGAGCAGTATTATATTTACTACATTACTCTTGCTGGCCGTTAGCGCAATGGGGGTCTTATTTTACCTCCACTCCAAGCAGCCACCAACCCAACGTCCAACTGTTCTAGAAGATGAAAAATATTATTTCAC
>CAJPSL010000004.1 GCA_905373315.1 Candidatus Saccharimonadota bacterium | reverse complement strand
GTATTGCTCGCCTGCGAAACAATGCGACAAAAATGTAAGGATACCTGATGATGAATAAGCAACGTACATCTGTCTCCAAAAAGAAAGTGACAACCAGTCGCTCACGAGCAGGTAAAAAACTCACATCAAGTTATTATATGCGGTGTAAGCAACACTGCAAAAAGACCTGGCGGCAGCTAAAAGCTCGGAGAGTCAATTTTTTGAAGCGTCGACCACACCGTAGTTTTCGTCTGACGCGGCGCAGGGACTATGTCAGGTCACTGCATGTTCCGGGCTATTGGTCGTTGACCAGCCAAGCAGTCAAAATGATTTGGTCAAACAAGCGTCTGTTTTTTGGCTTGGCGCTGGTGTATGCGCTGATAGTGTTTGTGCTCGCGGGACTGATGGATCAGGAGACCTACAAAAAGATTAAAGCCTTGGCCGAAGGTACAGTCGAGCAGGGAGCGGTGAGTGATTTGTTTGCGACGTTTTCAATCTTTGGTGGTGTGGTGTACGGCCAGTTGACCAACCAACCAAATAACGCCTTGCAACAAATATTGGGTGTGTTGGCGCTTATCATGGTCTGGCTGACTACCATTTGGTTGTTGCGAGCAGTCAGCTCTGGCAATTCGCCAAACATTCGTGATGGTCTGTACCGAGCAGGGGCGCCGCTGGTCGCGTTCATTGTGCTATTGTTCATCGTCCTGTGCCAATTATTGCCGGCTGCTGGTGGCGTGATTCTCTATACGACCCTGCAAACAGCCGATGTCTTAAGTCAGACACCATTGTTGATGATCGCTGCAGCAATCACGGGGCTGCTGGGAGTGCTATCGCTGTATTGGCTCACCTCCACAGCTTTTGCCATGATCATTGTTACGCTGCCAGGCACCTACCCAATGCGGGCTGTACGTATGGCTGGCGACATTGTGGTTGGTCGTCGCATTCGCATTTTGCTTCGCATGTTGTGGTTAGCCATCATGCTAACGTTGCTTTGGGTAATTATTCTCATCCCAACCATTAAATTGGACGCCTTCGTGACGGGTTGGATTGATCAAACCGCTTCATTCCCATTGGTGCCAATCATGGTGCTGTTGGTGGCGTCATTCTCTGTCGTATTTTCAGCTACCTATACCTACTTATTCTACCGAAAGGTCGTCGCCGATGACAGCGAGCCAGCTTGACCGACAGGCGGCCGAGCAACGAATCGTTAAACTGCGAGATCTCATCAATGATTATCGCTATCACTATCATGTGCTCGACGAATCGATCATGAGTGAGGCGGCGGCTGATAGCCTGAAGCATGAATTATCGCAGTTGGAAGAACAATTTCCGGACCTCATCACGCCAGACAGCCCAACCCAGCGGGTGGCGGGAAAAGCGCTCAGTAAATTCGCCAAGGTCCAGCATCAAACGCGGATGATTTCGCTGCAGGATGTATTTGACCGGGCAGAGGTCGCAGCGTGGATACAGCGCATGAAAAAGGTGCGCCAAGACATCACTGAAGAATTTTTGTGTGATATCAAGATGGATGGCCTGGCCTGCGCGCTAATTTATGAGGATGGTGTGCTGACACGGGCGGTGACACGGGGCGACGGACTAGTTGGTGAAGATGTGACCATGAACGTGCGGACGATTCAGAATGTGCCGCTGACCCTGCGTGCCAATCAGCGATTCGCTCATTTTTTGCGCGGTCGGACGGAGATTCGTGGTGAAATTGTGATGCACAAGGCTGACTTTGCAACATTAAATCAGCGTCGGCGAGCGGCCGGTCAGCCAGAATTTGCTAACCCGCGTAACCTAGCCGCAGGGACGATTCGTCAGCTTGATCCAAAATTGGTAGCAGAGCGTCCATTGCACTTCGTTGGTTATGATATCATCCGCGACAACTTGGAGGATACGCCGACGATCGCCTTTGGTTACCAGATGATGAATGAGCTGGGTATCACCACCAGTCGGCAGACGCAAATCGTCTATGGCTTGGATGAAGTGATGAGTTATGTCGATCATCTTGATGAGGTGCGTCAGTCGCTCCAGTTTAACACTGACGGAGCGGTCATCAAGCTCAATGACCGGCGACAGTTTGCCGAGTTAGGTATTGTTGGCAAGACACCGCGAGCGGCAGTGGCGTATAAATTTGCCGCCGAAGAGGCCACGACCATCGTCCGTGATATCGTCATTTCCATCGGTCGAACCGGTGCGGCTACGCCAGTAGCGGTGTTCGACCCCGTGGTGGTGGCAGGTACGACGGTACAGCATGCTAGTCTGCATAATGCTGATGAAATTGCCCGGCTGGATGTGCGTCGCGGCGACACGGTGGTGATTTTCAAGGCAGGCGACATTATCCCGCAGGTACAAACTGTGCTCAAAGAATTGCGACCAGCGGGCACCAAACCGACTGACTATCCAGCAGAACTGGCGCGTCAATATCCAGAGTTAGAATTTGTACGGCCAGAGGGTGAGGCAGTCTACCGCGTTAAAGGCTTGAGCGGTCCGCTGATTTTGAAGCGAGCCTTGGCGCACTTTGCATCTAAAGGCGCGCTGGATATCGACACCTTGGGCGAGAAAAATGTTGAGGCGCTGGTCGAAGCTGGGCTGGTTAATGATTTGGCGGATATCTACCGGTTGACGAAAGATGATTTGCTGCAGTTGGAGCGCTTTGCTGAGATTTCTGCGCAAAAACTCATTGACGCCATTGCTGCTAAGAAACAGCCAGCGTTGGAGCGATTTTTGTTCGGCCTTGGCATTCGTCATGTCGGCACGCAGACAGCGATTGACCTTGCAAATCACTTTGAAAGTATCGAGAAATTAAGCCAGGCGACCATTGACGAGCTGCGCGAGGTAGACGGCGTGGGCGAAATTGTCGCTGAGTCGATCGTGGCATGGTTTGCTGATGAGGATAATGTATGGCTGCTTAAAAAATTTGCCGACCTTGGCGTGACGCCACAATTTACTAAAAAATCCGGCAGTCTAACTGGTCAAAGTTTCGTCATCACTGGCACTTTGCAATCGATGGGGCGTGACGCTGCTGCTGAAAAAATCCGCAATCTTGGGGGCACCTTCCAAACTGCTGTTGCAAAAGATACAACATATTTGGTAGCCGGCGGCAAAGTTGGCGCCAGCAAGCTAAAAAAAGCCGAACAATACGGCACCAAAATTATTGACGAGCAAACATTATTAGAGCTTATACGATAACGGAGGTATAACCATGACACAGCAATCACATCGCGCCCTCACCATCAAACCCGCCGACACGGTTGTATTTACTGCCATGTCGAAAAAGTATTTTTACATGAGATTTTTTGTAACGAAATTTACGCTTGAGCAAGGCGTTGTGCCAATCAATCCATTTACCAGTTTTGACTACTTTTTGCTCGATGCGGTGGAGCGTGATACGGTGCGACGCGCCAATAATACACTGGTGGTGCGCGCTGATGAGCTCTGGGTATTTGGCGACATCGCTGATGGTGTGCGGGCGGAAATAGTTCAAGCCTGGCAGCAGCAGAAAACCGTTCGATTTTTTGCATTTTGTGACGACAAGCATATTCAGGAAATTATGATTGATGAGGTGGTGTACGAAGACGGCGTTAAAACAGTAGCCCAGCGGAGGTAATTAGATGGTCCGATTTTATTTACAAAAATTAGTGCGTGACAAAGTAGTGCCAAATTGTTTGGACGACCCAGAAGTGTTGCATACGGAATACCGTGAATTGGACAGTCAGGAATTTTGTCGTGAGCTAGTCCGTAAGATCCACGAGGAGGCAGACGAGATTCCGCTGGGTGATAAACAGCGTGATGAATCGCTCAAAGAGCTGGCTGATTTGCAAGAAGTCGTTGACACGCTGCGCCAGGCGTTTGGCTTTTCTATAGAGCAAGTTCAAGAGGAAATGGCGCGCAAAAAGCAGAAAAAAGGCGGCTTTGATAATCGGCACTACATTGAATATAACGACCTAGTTGATGATAGTAAATGGGTAGAAATTTTCCGTGCCCAGCCAGAGAAGTATCGTGAGGAAACAGTAGATAGTGAAGGACAGGAGCTTGGCGACTAGTCCGCTAACTGGGTAAATAATATGCAAGTTCATGTTGCCATCCCACACTATAACGCTCCTCGGGCTTTGAATAATCTTTTGGCGCAGCTGACAAAACAGGATTTTGACAGCATCACGGTGCTTGATGATCATTCTACTGACCAGCAAGTACTGCAAGACGTCGCTCGTAAATTTCCGGCAGTCAATTTTATCTTTGGTGAGAAAAATATTGGTGCGGGCGCCAACCGTAATCGCTTTTTGGACGTACATAACACAGGCATTGTATGGTTTATCGATTGTGACATGCGCGTTGAGACAGAGAATGTTGCTGATATATTGCGTCAAAAGTTTGCTGGCGAAAATCATATCATGCTTGGTAGTACTATTCTCTACAACAACGGTCAGCCGATGGCCTGGAATTATGGTCATGAAATGCACCCGCAGCACGACTGGCAATTTACGCGGGCAACTCAGGCAGACGACCGCCAAATGTTGCAACAGCAAGGCTGGGATTATCCATGGATTTGGGGCGAGCGAGTTACGGCGGATCGCCAGGTTGACTGGGTTGCCGAGGGAAGTTTTGCACTGCTGATCGATGATTTTATACAGGTTGGCGGCTATGACGCAGCGTTTCGTTATCACGAAGGGCAAGACTTGGCGCATAGGCTACGTGAGGCGGGTGTAAAGATTATGGTGACCGGAGATATTGTCTGTACGCATCTGGATATTGATGTTCGCGGCAAGGCTCGCCACCGGGAAGTTGAGCAGTCTGCCAGGTTATTCTACCGAAAGCACCACATCAAGACCGACTAAGACTAGTGTATAATGCATACATGGATAAATTCAGAACACCGAAGCTCTACTGTTTTTCGCCGCCTGTGATGCTGGCAACCTTGGCTATTGAGATTATTTTAGCGATTCATACGATGTGGCGCTACAAACTAAATCCTATAACGAGGATTGTCGTGGCGCTGCTCGTTTGTCTAGCGCTGTTTCAATGGGCTGAATATAACGTTTGTGAAGGTACGGTGCTGTTTGATAGCGTGGGCTGGGCGAAGCTTGGGTACGTGGCGATCACCATGTTGCCGCCTCTTGGCATTCATCTGGTCTATCAAATCTCTGCCGACAAACGACGTTGGATTCCAGTGCTGGGGTATACCTTAGCGGTCGTGTTCATTAGCTACTTTTTGCTAGCCGTAAACGGCGTTAGCGCTGGTGTCTGTCTGGGGAACTATGTCATTTTTGAAAATCAGCCAGGTATCAGTGAATGGTACGGATTATATTACTATGGCTTATTGTTTGTGGCGATTGCCTACGCTTACACCCGTGGCAAAAATGCCAAAAAACACATTCGCCGCTCATTGTGGTCATTGATCATCGGCTACGTGCTGTTCATTGCGCCAACGACATTTGTCAATATCATCGATCCATCAACTATCACCGGCATCCCGTCGATTATGTGCGGCTTTGCAGTACTGATGGCAGTAGCGCTCGCCGGAAAAGTATTGCCAGAATACACAAAGCAAAAATAGTGCTTGTGTTTTTATGACAATTGGTGCATAATCACAAGTGAGCTGGTACGCATAGGGGCATCTCCTATGCTTGCCAATTAAAAGACAAACACATTTTCAACATGCCCCGGGTGGGCGCGTAGCAGCTCCGTTTTGCTATTTCGGCGACTTGCGTTGGTTTCGGCAAGTCGCTTATGGTATGATGAGTATATGTTTCGACGATCATTTGAAAAGAAAATCCCATTGTTAGTACGTGAGTTTTTTGCTTCGCATGCGGACGTCAAATTGATAGCGGTGACGGGCAGCACCGGTAAAACGAGCGCCAAGATTGCTATCGGTACGGTTTTGTCACAGCGCTATGCCATTGCCATGCCACAGCTAGAACCAAAATCTCACATGCAGACCTTGCTACAGATCATGGGGGTGCGCTATCCTGAAGGTCCTGAAAAAAAATGGGGGTTCTTTGCGCGTCGCAACATGTATCGCGCTGTCAAAAAGCGGGCCCGCGCTGAACATCCAGAAGCGCAAGTGATCGTCCAGGAATTTAGCCCGCAAACCATCGGTTTTCATGATTGGTTTAAGTCGGTCATTTTGCCAGACATTGCCGTCATCACTTCTGTCACCACAGGGCGCATGCGTGTCGAGCATAGCATAGAAGAAGTCGCCCAGGAAATGATCACGCTGGGTAATAATTCTCGGATGGCGTTGATCAATCGCGATGACATCGAAGGTCGGTTTGCGGCGTTTGTGACGAATCCTAATATAACCACTTATGGCACCAGTGGGGTTGCAGAATATTATTTTGATGAACATGATTTTTCACTCACCGAAGGGCATTTTGGCGCTATGGTGTCGCCAGAATATCCAGAGGGTATCCAGACGCAATTGAAGCTGTTGGGCGAACACAACCTCAGGCCAGCAGTGGCCGCCATGGCTGTGGCTGTCAAATTAGGCATGGATGTCGGCTCAATTCAGCGAGGCTTGGCGGCACTGCGCCCGATCCCAGGGCGAATGCAGCTGCTGCGCGGTGCTGATGGTACTATGCTTCTGGACGACAGCTATAGTGCGTCGCCATCTACCACGACTGCCGCCATCCAGACACTGTATAGTTTGAGCGCTCCCCAAAAAATCGCTGTCCTAGGCAATATCAACGGTCTGAGAGAGTCGATGCCACAAGAAATGTCTAAACTAGGCTATCTGTGTAATCCCAATGAACTTGACTGGGTAGTGACAGTTGGAGAAATGGCCAACCAGTATCTGGCACCATCAGCTCGTCAGCGTGGCTGCCAGGTAAAAGAATGCAAAGACGCCATCGAAGCTGGTAGTTTTGTGCGCGACAAACTGAAAAAAGACGGTATTGCGCTGTTCAAAGGTTCTTCGGGCGGTGTCTGGCTGGAGGAAGCCATCAAAATTAACCTCCATACAGCGGTTGATGAAAACAAATTAGTTCGCCAAACGCCAGAGTGGATAGCCAGAAAGAATGCATTTTTCTCTCGTTTTAGTGATTAGCTGATATAATACATAACATAGTAGTAATTTGGAGGGTATATGAGCATACAGCAGCCAACAACAGCACCGGCTGAGTCAACGCCACCGGCTGAACAGCCGCCTATCATGGGCGCGATCAACAAACCGAAAAAGAAAAACCGCAAAAAGTTGATTATTAGTTTGGTTGTGGGGTCGTTAGTTACCATCGGCTTGATTGCAGGACTGTTGTGGTATCTGTTGGTATTTAATAACCCACAGCGCGCGCTGGAAGCGTCAATTGTTAACGCGATCATGTCGAAGAACTCTGTCACTGAAGGACGGCTGACTTTTGAAGGCAAGGGTAATCAAAAAGTCACCATCAAGCTCAAATCATCAGACGCAGAGAAGAGTCAAGAGCTGCAGGCTGATATAACAGTTAACGCCGGTGGTTCTGACAAGTCAATCCAGTTCTCTCTGCCAAAAGTGAATGTACGCAATACTGAAGACGCAACGTATATTAAACTGGATAATGTTCGTAGCTCAATCGAGACAGCGATAGATCGTTACATGGAAAGCGTTTCCTCGCCAGGTGGTGCGATTTCTAGCCGATCTCAGACAAAATCACTCAAAGAAACGATGCTGAAGCAATTCGAGACACTCATCAATGAGATCGACGGTCACTGGATCAAGATCTCTTCAGACGACCTAGAGCAGTCAGAAGAAGCAAAATGTGTGATGAATGCAGTTCGCCGCGCTAAGGATGATACTGCTGTTCGCGAAGAAATCGCTCAAGTATACCGCGACAACAATTTCCTACAAATCAAAAAAGACTTGGGTACAAAAGATGGCCTGCGTGGATTTGAAATTGACCTGAGTGACGCTACTCTTGAGAAACGTAAAAACTTTGCCAAGGCATTGAGTGAAACAACATACGCCAAGAAGATCAAAGAATGTGGCGGCAGTAGCTCGAAAGCGCTCGACACAGATGCACTTGATTTCAAGAAGGTAGATGTTTCTCTGAAACTGTGGATCGACAACTCAAAGAGGCAAGTTCGCCGCGTAGAATTTGAGGGCGCGTCTCAGGGTAACAAGGTTTCTCTCGAGACAGGCGTCATGTATGGCGATGCCAAGAAGGTTGAAGCACCATCTGACGCAAAAGACTTGAAAGATGTGATGAGAAAGCTCCAGTCAAGCCCACTGTCTAGCTTTGTTCCAAAAACTAGTACTTCGACAAACTCAGCCAGTGACGCCGACGAAGCGTAACTAGCCTTTCGTTGACGGTCAATCGCCTCACTCTCATGTGGGGCGATTTTCGTGCTATAATTACAGATATGAAACGCTACAATCCGACGGAAATTGAGAAAAAATGGCAAGATAAATGGGAGGCTGATGGCACCTATGTCACTGACCTTGGTGATACGACGCGTCCCAAATACTACAGTTTGAGTATGCTTCCTGGCATCACCGGGGCTGGTATTCACATCGGCCATGGTCGGACGTTTCAGTTTGCTGACATCAAAGCGCGCTTGAAGCGTCAGCAGGGCCACAATGTATATCATCCAATTGGTTGGGATAGTTTTGGTCTACCGGTGGAGAACTACGCCATCAAGGTTGGTAAAACGCCGCGAGTGGCGCACGACGAAGCCAAAGCGCATTTCATCGCTCAGTTGAAGCGACTCGGATTTAGCTATGATTGGTCAAAGGAGATTTCTACCGCCGACCCTGAGTATTACAAGTGGACGCAGTGGATTTTTACGCAGCTATACAAGCACGATTTGGCGTACCAAAAAGAGCAGCCGCAGTGGTGGTGTGATACTGACAATACGGTGCTGGCTAACGAGCAGGTTGAGGGCGGCAAATGTTGGCGTTGCGGTAACCCCGTCACCAAGCGCAACCTCAAACAGTGGTTTTTCCGCATCACTGCCTATGCTGATGAGATGCTGGAGGCGACTGACGACCTAGACTGGACGGAGATGGTCAAGACCATGCAGAAAAATTGGATTGGCCGGTCGGTTGGCGCGGAAGTTGACTTTACCCTTAATTTAACGGCATCTGACTCTTTGAAATTTACTCCTGATCTGGCAGAAAAAGTTATTTCTGGTGAAAAAACCAATACAATTAGGTATGAAGCTAAAAAACTGAAGGTTGGTGATATTGCTGATGCTATGGTGCGTGATGGAGAAAAAGTATATTCATTTGGATATATAAAAATAGTCAATATCCACCAGCTTCCACTAAGAGATATATCTAACGATATTTCTGGACATGAACGTTATAGCGATGATAATGAAAAATTGTTGAGTTTTAAAAAGTTCTATGGTGAAAAAGTTTCACTAGAGGATATATTCACGGTTTATGATTTCGAGTATGTACCACCAATCACCGTGTTCACCACGCGCCCCGACACTCTTTTCGGCGCCAGCTACGTGGCTTTGGCGCCAGAACACCCACTGGTTTCTCAGTTGGTCAATGCCGACACGCGCCCCAAAGTTGAAGCATACATTCAAGCGGCGCAGCAGAAGTCCGATGTTGAGCGCCAGGAAAACAAAGATAAATCCGGCGTCTTTACTGGTAGCTACGTCATCAACCCAGTCAATGGCCAAAAGCTGCCAATCTGGGTTGCCGACTACGTACTGAGTGGTTACGGCACGGGTGCAGTCATGGCGGTACCGGCGCATGATGAACGTGACTTTACCTTTGCTGAGAAATTTGACTTGCCAATTGTTCAGGTGGTTGATAAGCCTGAAGATTCGGCAGACGTCGGCTGCTACACTGGCGAAGGTGAGTTGATCAATTCTGGGCAATTCGATGGTACGCGTAGTGAAGATGCCCGTGAGCAAATCGTAGCGTGGCTGGAACAACAGGGATCTGGTCGTAGTAAAACTACTTACAAAATGCGTGACTGGCTGATTTCTCGTCAGCGGTACTGGGGTGCGCCGATTCCGATGGTCCATGTTGACGGTTTTGAGCCAATTGCTGTGGCGGATGAGTGTTTGCCGGTGATCTTGCCAGAGGTCGAGAATTTTAAACCAACAGGCGGTAATACCTCGGTTCTGGCGCAAGTTGATGATTGGGTGCGCGTGTGGGTTGATGTCGAGACGGGTAAAACCGTGCCGATTACCGAGCCAAAGCCGGCGGGTGACAATTGGCGTGAAGGCCGACGCGAAACTGATACCCTGGACGGATACGCCTGCTCTAGTTGGTATTTCCTGCGCTATCTCGACCCGCACAATGATGCCGAGGCATGGAATCCTGAGCGAATTGGTCATTGGATGCCGGTCGATTATTACAACGGTGCCGACCACGCGGTGGCGCACCTACTGTACAGTCGTTTTTGGATGCACTTCTTCCATAAACTCGGCTTGGTGCCGACGCCAGAACCATTCAAGCGGATGATGTACAATGCTTACATCATGGCGCCGGACGGTCAAAAGATGAGTAAATCCAAGGGCAATGTCATCGATCCGATGGAAATTATGGACAGTGGTTACGGTGCCGATGCGCTGCGGGTTTACGAGATGTTCATCGCGCCGTATGATATGGATGCGCCATGGGATCCGCGCGGGGTGCCGGGGACGTATCGGTTCTTAAATCGAGTATGGAATGTGGTGCAGGAGTTTTTGGCTGCGCCATCCTCCTCCAGAGTACACTCTTCGCTCGAATCTCCACAGGAGATTACTTACGAGCGTTCGGCTGGAGCGTCCGCTACTCGCGAACCCTCCACAGCCTCTGTCGGAGGGGGCGACGCCGCCACCCTTCTGCGCCTAACGCACTCAACCATCAAAAAAGTTACTCGTGACATCGAGGATGAAAAGTTCAATACGGCGGTGGCGGCGATGATGGAAATGGTCAATGGTCTATACAAGTTCAAAGAAAAACACGGTATGCAAGCAACAGAAACGTGGCAGTTTACTTTGGAAAGCCTGCTACAGATTTTGGCGCCATTTGCGCCGCACATTACCGAGGAACTATGGCAAGAATTGGGTTATACTGATACCATTCACATCAATCACTGGCCAAAGTGGGATGAAAAATATCTGATGAGCGATGTGATGACGATCATCGTCCAGGTTAATGGCAAACTTCGATCAAAGCTAGAGTTATCAACCGATATCGACCAGCAGGGTGTTGAAGCAGCGGCTCTGGCAGATGCTAACGTTCAAAAATTCATCAACAATAAACCACCTAAAAAGATGGTTTATGTTCCGGGTAAACTACTTAACGTTGTTATTTAGCTTTAGGTTTTGCGTCTGCAGGAAAGACTTCTTTCTTGCCATCGCCATTAGTGTCTTTCTCGACCATAGTAACAGTGAATTCTTTTGGAGGAATCTTGTATTTTGAATTGTCAAGGACTTCCTGACTAGCCTCTGTGACTACACCAATATTAAGGTTAATCTGGCCTGCAGACCACCCCTCTTGTTCGCCGACTTCTTCAGCGGCTCGCTGTGCCGCAGAGTTAACCGAATCACCATCCTGTAAATCAACAGAGAAAGTTTTTTCCGGTCCTAGCAGTGATGGGTTTTCGTGTGCCGCGTTAACAAAATCAACGGCGCCTTGTTCTGCGACAGCAGCAGGGTTGTCTGGTGCTTCGGCGCTAGACCTGCCTTCCCATGGATATAAGCCAAGGCCTAATCCAGTGACACCTATAGCTAGCATCCCCACAG
>CAJPSL010000003.1 GCA_905373315.1 Candidatus Saccharimonadota bacterium | reverse complement strand
TTGGCGTTTTCATTGGCTTATTTGTCATTGCAGTCAGTATCCTAGGAATCATATTTTATAATCACTATCAAAAAGAGCAGATCAATCAGCGTCTGGCCGCCAACACGGTCCATTTTGCCTCTGATGGCTATAACATCGCTGCTACTATGTTGCTGCCGAAAGACCAGTATTCGTACGAGATCAAGAGCGAAGAGCGTCCACGCTTTCCAACCATGACCATCAAAGACAAGGGCGAAACGTACACCATCACTGCCAAAATTGCGCAGGTCGGAAAAGCCAGCCGTGCCAATGACCTCGAGGCAGCCAAAAAACGAGGCAACTTCACCGAGCTCAAGGCCGACAAAGCTACTGGCACGCTAGGAGGCTACGCCTATGATGACAATTCATATCACTACATCGTCAAAATACCACTGGTTCAGCGTGACCAAGAATGGTACGAACTCCACCTAGACATTGAAAATATCAGCAATGCTTCGGGCAGCAAAACCTTGTTTGAATCGTCCAGTATCCAGTCTCTGGTCAAGTCTGTCAGGTACGACAGTAATTACCAAGCGCCCGACCAAGAATACACCTCAGATGACCGAGAAATCGTGAAGGTAAACAAGTTCGCTAATGAAATCGACGGCTTTAGCATCACGCAACGGTCCAGTGCTGATGACAAAATCACCTTTGTTGGCACCAGAAACAATGTCCAAATCAGCCTCACAGTTCGTCCTGTTTCCACCTCTAAAACACTAGAGCAGGCGACTGCAGATGATTATTATGTAAAGGCTGGCACCCACAAATACGACCAAATCACCAAGTACAATTCCAAAGAAGTACGACACACCGCGCCACAAAGTGACCCGACAAGCTACGTCACCTTCTTTTACTACTTTGAAAAGGACGGCGTGATACTACAAGGGACTGGCCGCTACAACGCCGAGGGCAAGAATGCCTTTGACCAAATGGCCAAAACCGTCTTCGAAACAATCCAGGTTGACAAAGCTCGCGCTAAAAAATACATGCAGTAAGAATTAGACCGCTTATGCTTTTTGCTTTATACTGTGAAGTATGACATTTTACGCCACGCCCGCTCACGAAACCCTGAAAAAATTACGCACAAATGAATATGGGCTAACGGCCAGAGAAGTTAAACGCCGCCAAAAACAGTACGGCATCAACGTTATCAAAATCGAATCCGAGCCGCTCTGGAAAAAGATTGTAGAACCGTTTTTGGATATTTTCATGCTGGTGCTAGGAGTGGCTGCAGTCATCAGTTTGTGGCACGGCGATCACATTGACGCGGTCATCATTTTAGTGATCATCGCCATCTCAGCAATCATTTTCTACGTCCAGCGGTTTTCGACTGACCGGGTTCTCCGCAGCCTATCCAAACGCAGCGTACAAAAGGTTGACGTACTGCGCAGCAATCACACAGCTCGCGTTGACGCTTCACAATTGGTACCTGGCGACATCATCACCCTGGCTGAAGGCGAAAAAATCCCAGCAGACATCAGACTCCTCCGAACGGCTAATCTGCGAGTTGATGAGTCACAATTGACCGGTGAATCATTGCCCATCAGCAAAAAACCTGACGTGCTTGAGGGCCATAAAGAGCTGTACGAGCAAACCAACATGTTGTTTCAAGGGTCATTCATCATCAGTGGCACCGGCACTGGCGTCGTGGTCGCCACTGGCAACAACACTGAGTTCGGCAACCTTGCCACGCTGTCAAAACGACAAAATGCCCAAAGCCCCGTCCAGCAAAAAATCGACGTCCTGATCACCAGAATCATCGCCGTTGTCGCTGCCGTCAGCGTCGTGGCCTTTGGACTCAGCCTGCTGCGCGGCATGGACGTTCTGGAGAGCCTGCGCTTTGTCATGGCACTGGCTGTCAGTGCCGTTCCCGAAAGTTTACCAATTGCTATATCTGTTGTGTTGGTGCTGGGTATGCGGCGCATGGCTGCCAAAAAAGCTTTGGTACACCAGATGCGAGCCATCGAGACCATCGGCGTCATCACTACCATCGCCACAGACAAAACTGGTACGCTGACTAAAAACAAATTGACCGTCCAAGAAACTTGGTCGCCCGACGACACCGCCATCATCGACATCATCGCTCGCACTATCAACCGTGGTGACGCCAAAAGTCACGACCCGCTTGATATTGCGCTGGAAGAATTTGTACGCACACATGGCGTCCAAGTCAAAAATTCGCCGTTTCGTGACATACCGTTCAATCAAGATTTCAGCATGTCCGCCGCCGTGTGGCATCATGGCAAGGATTTTCAGCTATACCTCAAAGGCGCACCTGAACAGATTTTAGCGGCCTGCAAAGTGACTGCTGCTGTCAAAAAACAAGCCCTGGCAGCTCTGGAAGAATTTGCCGCCAAGGGACAGCGAGTCATCGGCCTGGCGTCCTACACATCAGCGCACCCAGTTCATGAATTTTACGAATTGAAAGGTAAGAAATTGACCTTCGAGGGCTTTGTGGCAGTCAGCGACGTCTTGCGCCCAGAAGCGCCTCGGGCAATTCGCGCTGCCCTAAAAGCCGGCGTGTCCGTACGCATGATCACTGGTGATCATTTTGAGACAGCCTATCAAATCGGACATCAACTAGGCATGGTCAAGGACCGTGATGAGGTGTTTGACTGCCGACAGATGGACAAACTGACAGATGAACAGCTTGACCCAATCGTCGAGCGAACCAAAGTCTTCTCCCGCGTCATCCCCGAGCAAAAATATCGCTTGCTGACCATTCTCAAAAAGCATCACATCACCGCCATGACAGGAGACGGCGTCAATGATGTGCCAGCGCTCAGCAATGCTCACATTGGCGTGGCCATGGGTTCGGGCTCGCACATTGCGCGTGACGCTGGAGCTATCATTTTGCTGGACGATAATTTCAAAACCATCATCGACGCCATGCGCGAAGGGCGAACCATCACCGCCAATGTCCGCCGTATGTTGTTTTATCTGCTGTCGACCAACACCGGCGAACTGATCACCATGATTGGCGCGCTCCTGATTGGCATCAAAACACCGCTGGAGCCAGTACAAATCTTGTGGGTCAACCTGGTCACTGACACCTCAATGGTCATCCCGCTTGGCCTAGAGCCAACAGAGAAGGGAGTTATGAACCGTCCGCCCGAAAAGCCAGATGCTCCAATCTTGAACCACATGATGGTCTGGCGAATGGTTATCGTCGCTGGCACCATGTCAGCCATCGCCTTGGCAGTTTACATATTCTTCGAACAACGGCAAGGACATGCGTACGCTCAAACCATGGCCTTCATCGCCCTGGTGGTTAGCCAGTGGGCCAATGCCTTCAACGCTCGCTCCGATGACGAGTCACTCCTGAAGCGCCTAAAAGTCATGAACAAGAGCTTCTACGCTGGCATGAGCCTATCCATCGTCCTACAAATCCTGGTCTTCTTTGGGCCCTTTGGCGAAGTCCTGCATATCGCACATGTCACCCTCAGCGACATGATTATCATCAGCCTGATATCATTTATCATCCCGATTGTCGTCTCTGAATGGCATAAGTATGTTACGAGGCAGAGTAAGGGCTAAGATAATATCATCTAGTCTTCGCTATAATCAGCACAACCCACAAGAAATCCTGACCATCCAGCGCCTGTATATACGGCGCTTCAGTGATATCGCGTCGCATCAGCTCACCTAAATATAGTGCTGCATTATTCACTAGGGCGTATTTTTTACCTTGAGATACGGCAGCGGGCTTATCTATACCACATATTTCGGCGACCTGTTTCATGACCACATCACGATAGAGCGCAAATGAATGACAGTCACGCGCTGCGAGCAGGTAAGCCCAAGTGGATGGAGCAAATTTTTTGTCTGACATCAAGAATTGTGTCATCGCCCCAGCGCTATCAATATTCTGATCGACAGACTCAGGCGTTGCACGCCATAGCTCATTAATGACAGCGTGAGCATTCGGGCGCTGCAAAAAATCTTTCAAATCATCAATATCCCGCCAATTAGCAAAATTACTAGTACTTGTGTGGTGTGTCAGGATGCGCGCAACCTCTGCAACTGACTCTTTAGTAACTGATTGGTACTGCGCCAACTCCTTATTGAGACGAGGCAGAATATCCCATTTATATAATTCATCCCACAGCTTAGCATCGCCAGAATACCGTCGCCGAAGATAGTCTTCTTTATGAAGATCATAAAATGCTTTTAGCGCGACTTTGTTGATTTCCATCTTTTTCCTTTCTGTTAATAACTTCAAGACATACAATGACTTTATTATAGACCCTGTAATAATATCATAGAATAACAAGCGTAAGAGGCAAAAGAAAACCGCCCAACCACTTCTGGCTAGACGGTTAATACACAGTTTGGCTGGGCCGGAGGGACTCGAACCCCCGAATGCCAGGACCAAAACCTGGTGCCTTACCACTTGGCGACGGCCCAATATGAGCAACGCGTGAGCGCAACTACGTGTAACATTGTAGCACATCAGGGCAGAGATACCAAGCTTGCCAATCCGCCAACACCGCCGTATAATCAAACTATGCATAAGCAATATGGTTTTACAATCGTCGAAGTGTTGGTAGTCGTCTTGGTCCTCGCTATCTTGATGACCGTCGGTGGCTTGGCATGGCGCACTGCTCGCGAAGACGCCATTAACAATGAAAGCAAAACTGAATTATTAACCATCCAAAACGCCGTCGAAGAATATTACAGTCAAAATGGAGAATATCCATGGCCTGCGTCCTGCAGTAAATATAGCTCAGCAACCAACCGCACATGCGACGCTGGCGAGCTCAACCCGCTTTTAGTACCAAAATATCTCAAAGAATTACCGACAGACTGGCGCGGCAAACACTACGAATACACTGTCAACAAAAGCCCTGACAATCGCTATGGGCTACTGATGTACCGAGCTAACGGCACCAAATGTCGCGTCGGAAAAGGCATCCTGGCGATGTGGTGGAACACACCAGCGCCAGCCGCTGAGAATTGCGATTTCTAAGCGTACATTGTTTCGGTGTTTAGCCATTTTCCAAATGCGCCTGGTTTGGGGTACAATAGGGCAATGAAGAAAGCGCAGACTGCAACCTTAACCCTGGAAAACATCGTGGGCGGCGGCCAGACCATCGGCACGCTGGCAGATGGCCGTAAAGCATTTGTATGGGGTGGATTGCCAGGCGAACAAGTGACTATCAGGGTGACCAAGAAAAAATCAAAGCTCGTCGAAGGCGTCGTAACTGAGGTCCATCACGCCAGTCCTGAGCGCATCACTCCAGTCGATCCAGGTAGCTATCTCAGCACTAGCCCCTGGCAAATCATGAATTTTTCAGCAGAGCAGCAGTACAAAGCCCAGCTAATTGCTGAAGCGTTTAGGCTACATCACGTTACCTTGCCGACTACGCCAACAGTCTATACGGACGAGCAGCAATTGGCGTATCGTAACAAAGTTGAATACAGCTGGTACAGCGACACCGACCCGGACTCAGAAATTGATACGCTTGATTTGGCATTTTTCCGACGTGGCTCAAAGGGTAAAATCACCGTCGACGGCACCTCGCTTGCTCGTCCCGAGATCAACACACTAGCCCTAGAAATTCGCGACTTGCTGCGCACCAAACCAGTCACCGCACGCAACCTCAAAACACTACTCATCAGGTGTAGCCAAACAGGCAAGTGCATTTGGCAATTGTATCTCAAAGACCGCCTGGAAAATGTCATCACCGCCGAAGAGGCAGCCGCGCTGTCAGCCCAGGGCGGAGAAATCATCTATTCTAACCCTAAAAGTCCTGCTAGTGTCATCACCGAACGGCTAGCGGCGTTTGGCGACACTGTTCTCACTGACAAAGTGCTGGACGTTCCGTTTCGCTATGTTGCTGAAGGATTTTTCCAGGTCAATCTACCGGTCTACGAGCAAGCCCTCACCGACATGGCAGCCTGGATCCGTACCATGTCAACAGAGTCAGATAACGCTCCAGCAACTGTTGATATGTATTCGGGTGTCGGCACTATCGGTCTCACTATTGGCGGAGAACATGTCACATTGGTGGAAATCAATGAGCATGCCGTCCAGGAAATGCAGCGAAATATTCACGCTTTGGGACGCGAAAACAATGCCAAAGCCGTCTTGGCAGCCAGTGAGCAAGCCCTTGATTATATTCACCCTGACAATCTCATCATCGTCGATCCGCCACGT
Organism: Candidatus Saccharimonadota bacterium; assembly: GCA_905373315.1. GTDB lineage: Bacteria > Patescibacteriota > Saccharimonadia > Saccharimonadales > Saccharimonadaceae > Nanosynbacter. The sequence goes on along the minus strand of CAJPSL010000003.1, from coordinate 5,830 downwards.
GCCGGCTTGCATGCGGACGTCATCGACCGCTTGTTAGAACAATTGCCGCCACGCATCGTCTACTTGAGTTGCAGCCCCGTTACTCAAGCTCGGGACGTTGCTTTGCTCAGTGAAAAATATTGCATTGTGCATCATCAGGGCTATAATTTCTTTCCACGCACACCACACATTGAGAATCTGGTTGTATTAGACAGAGTGTCGCATTAAGACTGCGAAGATCTGACTTTCACACCAGCGCGCAGTGCGAGCCACCACTGTAAGGTTGCCGCCAGGACGATGACGCCAAGCGCCGGTAGTAGCACAATGATATCTGGCTTGGTAAAGTCAAAGAATCGACGAAGCGGACCGATGCCAAAGCTACCGGCCGCCACAATACTCACTGCCAGCATGTACAACAAGCGTGCTTTTCTGGCGTTCCGCGTCAAGGTAACGCCCAACATAGGCCCGACCAAAAATACCAGGTAAACGCCATAAAACGTCGCCGTCAGCACCGTCATAGTAGCGACTTCCTCCGGACGATCAGGGAAGACGGCAGAGCCGATCCAATAGGTGAAGGCTACTGTCAACCCCGTGATCAGCGCGATGGGCATCACGCTGATCAGCGTATGGCGCCAAAACAGGCGAGGATTGATGCGATGGTTCGGTACAGGCGGGAAAAATGTCCACATCAAAGTCGGCAGCGTCACTAGGAAAATATTCATAAAGGTGATGTGACGCGGCTGATATGGATAGACCATGCCCAGCGACAGCGTACACATCAGCAGCACGACGCCGTATGTAATTTTGTGGAAGAACAGGGTAGCGATCACCTCAATCGCTTGCATGATTCGGTTGCCTAGCCGCATACCAAGTGGCAAAGAGGTGAATGAGTTATTCAACAGGATAATATCTGAGACGCGACGCGACGCTGGTGCGCCCGCGTGCATAGCCACGCCAAGATCAGCCTTTTTGAGTGCCAGCGCGTCATTGACGCCGTCACCGACCATACCAGTGAACAGGGCCTGATTTTTATAATGCGCAATCAACCGCTCCTTTTGCTCTGGATGCACTCGGGCAAATATGACGTGTTCGTCAGCCGCCTTGATAAAATCTTTGTCACTCAACGCAGCCAGCGCCGCACCGGTGATGGCTTTATCAGAATTATTGATGCCAGCCGCCGAGGCGATGAACTGCACCGTCCGTGGGTTGTCGCCAGATATCACCCGAATACTGACACCTTGATCTTGCAAAAATTGAACGGTTTTCTGAACACCATCGCGCAGCGCATTGCGCAAAATCACCGCACCGATGGCACGGCCAGACCCAGCAGGCAAATCCTTCAAAGCGCCCCGAGAATCATCAAACTCAGCCAGTAGCAATACACGCAGACCCGCGTCAGCCCATTCGTTAATTTGACGCTGACCCATTGCATCAACTGGCGCTAGTTCCGTCACAAATTCTGGCGCGCCCATGACGACTGTGCGAATTTTGCCTTCAGACTCAAACCGCAAACCCGCCATTTTGCGCGCCGATGAGAACGCCATAACGTCAATAATCTTGGCGTCCTTGAGCGGCGTGGCTGCTTCCAAGATAGCTTGACCAGTGATATTGCCACCACTGGTTTGCTCCGCGATCAAGGCGACAATCCCTGAAAGCATTTCGTCTGATTGATCGCCGCTACCCAAAGCAACGATTTTTTCCAACGTCACTTCGTCGCTGGTAAGCGTGCCAGTTTTGTCGACACACAGCAAGTTGAGTAGCGCCATGGCTTCAATGGCTGACAATTTTTGTGGCAAGACTCTAGCTTGCGCTAATTTGATCGAACCAAACGCCAAGAGCAATGAACTTGCCAGTAGCAACCCCTCTGGCACAACGGTCACAGCTGCTGAAGTGATGGTTTTCAATATCTGCACCGAGTCCTGACCAGATGTCATGTAGGCGATGAATATCAACGCCGCCAGCCCAAATGCACCAAACGTCAAAAAGCTAATGGCTCGCTGAATCGCTCGCTGCAGAGGAGTCAACTCTGGCTTGTACTGCTTCAGTACTTGACTGATGGCACCGGCTTTCGTGTCCGCACCAACTGCCGTCACGCGAGCTTCGCCAGAGCCAGCCAAGACAGTGGTCGCCGCCCAAGCCGTGTCACCGACACTTTTTTCGACGGCCGCCGATTCGCCAGTCAACATACTTTCGTTTAATTCCAACCCTTTGACCTCCAGCATCTCCACATCCGCTGGCACCTCATCGCCAGCGATCAGTTGAATCTTGTCGCCAACCTGCAACGCATCATACGCCACTTCCGTCACAGAACCATCAGCCGACAACAGCCGCGCTCGCGGTTGACTCATCAGCTCCAGTTTCTTGAGTGCCCGTTTGGCGCGAATTTCCTGGACGATACCAATCAACGAATTTACCACAATCACCACTGAGATAAACCACGCATCGCGGTACTCCCGAGCATAAATCAGCGCGCCCGCCAACAGAAAAATTGCGATAACAATCGGCGAAAACAAATTACGACGAATAATTTCCCAGTAGCCGTTCATTACTTAGCGCGGACCTTCCTGTAGGCAAACCGTGCGCCCACTCGCCATTCGCCGTGAACGTCAGGGTCAAATTGATGGATTTCGCCATTTTTGATTTCTGAAACCACTGCCAGGGCAGGGTTATATGGCGCCAAGGTTCGGTAGAAAATCAAATCCTCCTCTGACTGTACCGTCATGCCAGGGAATACTTCTTGAAATTTTTGACGACCAAGGATATCAAAATAATCCGGCTGATACTTGGGCGGATAAAATTCGTCCAGCCTGAGTCCCATGCGTACTGCTATTTTTTTGACATCCGCCAGTGTCATATTGGAAGACGCGCGCAAATAGAGCAGCAACTGGTTGCTAGACGCCATAAATACCGCCGCCTGCGCCGTGCGACCAACATCAGCCAACGGCAAGATAAATCGCTTTACTGAGACATCAACATCAAACGCTTCACTGATTAAAGATTCCAACTCCGACGCGGTCACTGTAGGCTTCATGGCTTTATTTTACCATTTTCAACCGCACGCGTATACTGTAAGTATGGATTTTTCTACACGCTACGCCAACCTCAATGCCAATCAACGTTCTGCCATCGACAAAATTCACGGACCGCTGTTGGTCATCGCAGGTCCTGGCACTGGCAAGACTGAGCTGCTGAGCATGCGAGCTGCTCACATATTGCGCCAAACTGACACCTTACCAAGCAATATTTTATGTCTGACGTTTACTGATTCTGGTGCGGTCAATATGCGCCAGCGCTTGCAACAAATCATCGGCGAAGATGCCTACAAAGTCGCCATTCATACGTTTCACAGTTTTGGTTCAGAAATCATCAACACCAACCGGCAATATTTTTTCCGCGGCGCAGATCGACAACCAACCGACGAGCTGACGCAGCAACAAATCCTGCAAGAAATTTTTGAGGCCATGAGCTGGGATAATCCACTCAACGTCAAAAACAATGACGAATTTATCTACCTCAAAGAAACGCTCAAGACCATTTCCGAATTCAAAAGCAACGGTCTGACCTCTGAAGAAATACAACATATTCTGGACGACGTGGAGCGAACAATCACAGAAATTTCTGAAGCCATCGCACAGCTCTTCCAAACCACCATCAAAAAATCAACCATCCCAGCCTTTGCCAACGTAGCAGAAATAGCAGCAAGCCTCACCCCGCAGCCTTTGCCGGCAGCCATCACACCGTACGCCAATGTACTGGCACTCAGCATGGCCAACGCCGCACAAGAGGCCTTGGAGAATGACACCACCAAACCCATCACCGCCTGGAAAAATGCCTGGTGCAAGAAGAACGCAGCAGGGGAGTTTGTCTTAAAGGACAGTGAATCAATCGCTAAACTACGTGCCGTTACTGCAGTGTACGACCAATACCGCAGTGCACTGGCACAGCGTGGACTGTTTGACTATGACGACATGATTTTGAACGTGTTGGACGCATGCAAACACCAGCCAGATCTAAGGGCAAACCTCCAGGAGCAATACCAGTTCATCATGGTTGATGAATTCCAAGACACCAACTTGGCGCAGCTGCAGTTACTGTTCAATCTGACTGGCGACGAGCCTGAGCCAAACATCATGGCAGTCGGTGACGACGACCAAGCCATTTTTAGCTTCCAAGGCGCCAACGTTGGCAACATTCAACGCTTCCGCCAGCACTATCACGACCCAGCCGTCATCGTCCTGACCGACAACTACCGTTCAGCAGAGCAAATCCTCACCACCGCCCGCAGCGTCATCACCCAAGGCAGCGACCGCCTTGAGAACACCATTCCTGATTTGTCCAAACAACTCACCCCCCACGCCTCGTCATCAGGCGCCACCGTCAAACTGAGCCGTTTCATGACGCCGCTGGACGAAAGGGCGGGCATCGCTAAGCAAATTGCATATCTCATCAACTCAGGCACACCGCCCGAGGACATCGCCGTTATATCTCGCCGACATCACGAACTGATTGAATTATTACCTCACCTCTATCAAAATAACATCAGTGTTAACTACGAGCATCATGACGACATCCTGGAACTAGACAGTATCAAAGCGCTGGAGCTCGTAGCCCGCATCGTTGTCTCACTTCACAACAACGACCTAACCAACGCCAACAGCTTACTGCCAGAGCTACTGGCGCACCCAGCATTTGGCTTTGCCGCCACGGACATCTGGAAATTGAGCCTGGCAGCCTGGCGCAACCGCCAGTTCTGGCTGGAAGCGATGCTCGCTCAAACAACGTTCGAACCATTGGCTCAGTGGCTGCTAGAACAAGCCAAAAATGTCCCCAACCTCACGCTGGAAGAACATATCGATGAACTACTAGGCCTCACCGAAACCGCCACCAACCGCGCCCTCTACACCTATTATTTCTCACCAGAAAAATTACAGTCGGAACCAGAAGCCTACCTCACCACCCTAGAAGCACTGCGTACCTTGCGCCAGAAATTGCGTGACCACTACACAGAAGCAACGCCAACCTTGACACAGCTTCTCCAATTTATCGATCTCCATCATTTGACCAATACCCGCCTCACCAGCATCAGACCAGCCGCCGAACACAAATCAGGTTCAATCAATCTCATGACCGCCCACAAATCAAAGGGCTTGGAATTCCCGCACGTATTCATCATCGGTGCAACTGACAACATGTGGGGCGAGAAAGTCCGTGCGCGCAGTCGGCTCATCCGCTATCCAGCCAACCTACAGCTGCAACCAGCAGGCAACAACTATGATGAGCGTTTACGCCTGTTTTTCGTCGCCATGACTCGCGCCAAACAGACCCTTCACCTCAGTCACAGCCTCACAGACACTGGCGGTAAAGACAATTTGATTGCCAGCTTCCTAAGCTCTCTGGAGTTAGACACGTCAACCATTGAGACCCCTGAGGCTACTGACGCAACCGAGTCGCTCCTGACTGACTGGCGCGCCAAGTTGGCTGAACCGCACGGCGAAGTACTACAGGAAGTCTTGGCGCCAATCTTACAGCACTACAAACTATCTGCCACTCATCTAAATAATTTCCTGGACGTTTCACATGGCGGACCTCAAGGATTTTTGTTAAATAATTTGCTCCATTTTCCGCAAGCCAAAAGCCCATCCGCCGCATATGGAACCGCGGTTCACGCCTGCCTACAACAACTGCACGATAGGTTCGTCGCGGACGGGACACTGCCGTCACACCCAGAGATCATGCGCTTGTATGCTCAGATCTTGGCAGCGCAACATCTGTCACCAGACGACACCAAACTGTTCACAGAAAACGTGTCTTCCAGGCTGAGGATATCGCCGGTTTTGGTGTCTGGTTCGAC
>CAJPSL010000002.1 GCA_905373315.1 Candidatus Saccharimonadota bacterium | reverse complement strand
GCTCACAGGCAAACCTGTTTGTGGTACCTAACAACACCTTCGTCACAGCCTTTCGGCGTTCGACACACGAGCCTCATTGAAAACAGTCACCAAAACTGATATAATCAGCGAGAATAACAATCAATGTTGGGAGGTGAATTCGGAGGAACCGAGCACCGATTGCACCACAGAAAGGATATATCTCATGGCCAAAAAAGCCGAATTACTGGAAAAAGCAGCAGAACTAAACCTAGAAGTCAGCGAAAAAAACACCATCGCTGAGATTGAAGCTGCCATTGCTGGCGCTGAAAAACACGAAGTCCGTGAAGCGCACGTTGCCAAAGCAGGCAAGCGCAGCCAAAAAGCTTTGGACGAAGCTGAAGCTAAAGCAGAGAAGGAAGCTCGCAAAGAAGCAGGCGATACCACTCCACAAGACGAAGATGCTGAAGCACACATCAAAAAGGGTCCAAAGCCAGTCACTCGACCACGCCTAGAGCGCCGCGGTAAAAAATACCAAGAAGCTGCCAAAAAGATTGAGAAAAATAAGGTTTACACTCTAGAAGAAGCCTTGAAGCTAGCGACCGAGACCAGCCCAGTCAAATTTGACGCGTCAGTAGAACTGCACGTTCGGCTCGGTGTTGACCCACGCCAGGCAGACCAGAACATTCGCTCAACCGTGTCACTGCCTCACGGTACTGGTAAAGACGTACGCGTCGCAGTATTTGCACCAGAAGAAGAGCACGCCGCTGCCAAAAAAGCTGGCGCCGACATCATCGGTGATGAAGAATTTTTGAAGCAGCTGGACAAAGAAGAGCTGAACTTTGACATTTTGGTAGCAACGCCACAGTACATGCCAAAACTTGGTAAATACGCTCGCTTGCTCGGTCCACGTGGTTTGATGCCAAATCCAAAGTCTGGTACCGTAGCAACAGACGTGGCGACTGCCGTCACCGAAGCCAAAGCTGGTAAAGTTGAATACCGCGTCGACAAACAAGCCATCGTCCACTTAAGTGTTGGTAAGGTGTCGTTTGGTGCGGACAAATTGCAAGACAACGCCCGCGCATTTTTGAGCAGCCTGAACGCCCAAAAACCAAGCAGCCTCAAAGGCGCCTACGTCAAAAGCGTCGCCGTGACTACTACCATGGGTCCTGGCATCAAGGTTGAAAACAACCTCTAGACATAGTTAATCTCGCAGTTTAACCCATCAAATCCCGCCGATCATGGCGGGATTTTTACTGGGGGTGACGTCGCCGAGATAGCCGTGGGAGTATTGCATTTTTCTGTATTTTATGCTAGAATAGTAAAGCCCAGTGGGATACGGATGTGCTAGAGTCATTTTTGATTCGCTGTTCCAGCCCAGCTGGACGCGAACCGAAATGTACTTTAACATCTGTATCCTTTCAATCCCTATACGCTAGGAGATCCCATGACACAAAAGCGACATGGGCTAGCAGCGCTGTTTGCGCTGTTAGCTATGGTCTTCGGGTTCTCGGGGGTGGCAGCCGCTGCCCCCGAGGCCCCCGACGCGACAACGGCAACGTCGTCGTGCACTCCCCGGCCGATCTCGGCGGGGGAAGTGAGTGCGGAATATATCCGCACTCTAGATGGCAAAGACTTTACGGCCTACAAGGCCGTAGAGTTTGGAGTCGGTTTGACCCTCGCTGAGGGCCACTGTGAAGGTGATAGCATCACCTTCACGCCCCCAGCTGAATTGGGGGCCAACGGAGCCCCCGTTGATCTCGCCACAGACAGTGGCGAGATCATTGCCCACGCCACCTACATCAACGGCAAGGTCAGCATTACGCTGACCGATGTCGTGGAAGACCCCTCAAAGCATGACTTTGAGGGGTTCGCATTCTGGCGGGTGTCCATGAAGGACACCCTCATCCCCGGGGAAACCCGGGATCTCCTCTGGCAAATCGACGGTGAAACCCGTCGGACAGAGGTGCACGTCTCTGAATGTCCGGGCTGTAACCAGCCCGGACCCGGAGTCTCCAAGTGGGGGGTCGTTCATCAGAACAACCCCTCAAAGGCTACGGTGACGGTGGTTAGTCCCACCGCCACCACCGACTCTCAGGAGTTCCTAATCCGGGACGTGCTTACGTCCTCCGGCCAGGAGTTCGCTTGTCCCGCGCCAGCGGGGCAAGCGGGGGTCTACTCGTCCGCGGGTGTATGGGGGCAACCCCAGTATACCCGTCACGTTCCTGTCACGGTGGTGGAGTGCACCTCCACCACCGTGACCCTAAGGCTGCAGCTCAACACGGGCGAAAAAGCCCGTTTTGAACTGCAACTCACCGTCAGTTCCACGGACCCTGGTCCGTGGACTGACTCTGTCGTAATTACGTCCCAGGAGAAATCCTGGGACAGTAGCGCTACCGTGCGGAGGCCAGAAGCTGGGGGTGGCGCCAGCTACCTCACCAGGCCGGAGCCGGTTCCGACACCAGAGCCGACTCCAGAACCAACCCCGAGTCCGACTCCGGAACCAACTCCGGAGCCTACACCGAGTCCGGAGCCGACTCCAACTCCTACCCCGGAGCCGACACCGACACCTTCGGCGACGCCAAGCGTAACACCGATGCCAACTCCGTCACCATCGCCCAGCGCGACAGTGACACCGACGCCGTCGCCAAGCGCGACGGCAACCCCATCGCCGTTGGTCACGCCGTCGCCGAAGGCCACGCCTTCGGCGACGGTGCCGGCCGCCTCCCCGACCCCCACGCGGGGTCAGGAGGTTGTGACACCTCCCCAGCCGCCGCACAAGCGGCCGGGAGGGGGGCTGGCCCACACGGGCACCAACGGTGACCTGCTGATTAAACTATCGGCAGGTCTGATTGTTGTAGGCCTAGGCTTCGGCGGTTTCGTCGAGGCTCAGCGGCGTCGCTCCTCGCGCGAGGATTGACATACCACCGAGGGATGCTCGTCATCACGACGGGCATCCCTCGGTGAGGAAATGAGATACAGAGAGAAAGGAGGTTTGCTGCCCGCTCCACCATGGAGCGGGCTTTCTCTTTGGTTTGATATAATATGCCTGTTGCATTTCGTTGTCATTTCTGCTACAATGGTGAGGAACATTACCAAAGACAGCGGCGATCTGGCTGATAAACAGATGTAAATATGCCGCCGAGGGATGAAACGAACAGTTTTATTTGACGTCTTTGGTAGTGCGAGAATCAAAGACGTCTTTTTGATTCTCCATTACCGCACGTTAACAAATTGGCGAAAAGAATGAAATTAACTCAATCAAAGAAAGGATTTTTATGGCAATTTCACGCGATAAAAAACAAACTTTGGTTGCTGAACTAACCGAGCTTCTGAAAGACGCTAAAGGTACAGCATTTGCGCGGTACCAGGGGCTGAGCGTGGCTGAACTACAAGAGCTGCGCAAGGCTGCCCGCGAGGCAAACGTGGTCATCAAGGTGGTCAAAAACCGCTTGGTGCGCGTAGCACTAGAGGGCGTCGACACCTACAAAGAAGCTGACACCGACCTCCTGGTCGGCCAGTTGGTCTACGCCATCAGCGCCGAGGACGAGGTCATGCCAGCGAAAGTTTTGGACACGTTTGCAAAGACGCATCCAGCACTGCAGTTGGCTGGTGGTTTCTCAGGTGAGGGCCTCAGCATTAACGAAGCTGACATCAAAGCGTTGGCTGGCTTGCCAAGCAAAGACCAGCTTGTCGCCGAAGTGGTGGCGCAATTGCTCTCACCAGTCCACGACACTGTGGGCGCGCTGGGCGGCAATTTGCACGGACTTTTGGACGGCATCGAAGCCAAAGCTACGGCTTAAGTTTAGCAATCAATCAATAATGTAAGGAGACATATCATGGCTGATATTAAGAAATTGGCTGAAGAACTGACCAAATTGACAGTTCTGGAAGTTAACGAATTGAAAAACCACTTGAAAGAAGAATACGGCATCGAGCCAGCTGCTGCAGCTGTGGCTGTTGCTGGTCCAGCTGCTGGCGGTGACGCTGCTGCGGCTGACGAAAAAACTGAGTTCACCGTTACGTTGAAGGACGCAGGTGCTCAGAAAGTTGCAGTCATCAAGGCTGTTAAGGAAATCACCGGCTTGGGTCTGGGTGAAGCTAAAGCTATCGTTGACGGCGCGCCAGCACCAGTCAAGGAAAAAGTTTCAAAAGACGAAGCTGAAGCTGCTAAGAAGACTCTGGAAGACGCTGGCGCTAGCGTCGAGCTCAGCTAATTTCATTCTGAACATGATGCCAATTTGTTTTCGAAATCATTATGCCGCCCCATACCATGGGCGGTATTTTGATTGCAAGGGTAAAATTTGCAACAGTTTTGCAAGCACCCCTTAAAATGCTGTGGAAATCTGAAATAACTTGCTTATGTAATCCTTGACCGAACCTTTTTCCTATGCTATATATAGAACGAGAACTATCAAAAATAGACAGGGAAATGCGAGAATCACTATGTCTGAACTACCAGAAAAACAAGTAAAGCGGCTTCGCTCACTGATACAAGAGGCAGAAACTAATTTGGCAGCAGCAAAAGAGTTACTGATCAGCATCATCGGTGATGACGGTCAAGTTGTTACACCAAAAACCTCGACCGAAGACGTGACCGGCAAGGTCGTCGAGGGCGTGTTTGACGGTCAGACTATGCTCGGCCCAGACGGCAAAAATTACCCAATCCCAGCCAACTACGCCTCAAAATCAAAGCTGGTTGAGGGCGATATTTTGAAATTAACCATCGCTGATGACGGTAGCTTCATCTACAAGCAAATCGGCCCGGTGGCGCGCAAACAAGTCATCGGTACACTGGTACAACATGACGGCGTTTACTACGTCGAGGCTAATGGCCGCGAGTATCGCATTTTGCTCGCCAGCGTGACCTTCTTCCGCATCAACATCGGCGACCAAGTCACCATCATCGTGCCAGAGGACAATCCTGACGCTACGTGGGCAGCCGTTGAAGCAGCGTTGTAGCCTATTTTTGCACTTGAAACCGTCCGCGCAGTTGCCGGGCGGTTTTTGATATAATTGTGCTATGCCTGAGGAGTTTTTACTAAGCTACGCTAGCTTTGACGCTGAAAATCGGCCATTTTTAGAGTGGCAGGTTGATGGCAAGACTGAGCGTGGTGATGTTGCGGGGCGGGAGTTGTCGCTGGCGTTTGATATTTCGACCAAATATTGTACGGGCTGGGTGGATTTTGACAATCACTGCAGCCAGATTTGTCCTGACGGCGCGACGGTCGATGAGAAATATGAAAATTGCTTGAAATGCCGTAACCGAACTGGATTTAATCCAGCGTTTTATCACGCCGATTCGGTGTCGGCGCAGCAGGAAAAAATCAATCAAACTCCACATTTTTTGTATTTGGCGTATTTTTCACCAGAGGTGATCAAAGTTGGCATTTCACAGGAGGAGCGTGGTATTCGGCGGCTGCTAGAACAGGGGGCACGCGTGGCATTGAAACTGGAGACGTTCGCTTCGGCGTTGATCGCCCGGCAATACGAAGCGAAGATAGCCAAGCTGGATGGCATCATGGAAACAGTGGCTGCCAACAAAAAATTAGGGCTGATCAAGCAGCCGCTCGATGCTGCGGTGGCGGAACAGACTTTGGCTGATGCGTTGATGCGCATTCACCACCAGTTGGGGCTGGATTTTCCAAACCGAGAACTCATCACATGTGAAGATTATTTTTACACGAACGGTCGAGACCTCAGCAGTGTGATTGATATGACAGGAAATAAGGTCTTAGCTGGCACGGTTGTTAGCGTCATTGGCTCGGTGCTCATCACTGAATATGACGGGCAGCTACTGGCGTATAACCTGAAAAAGTTTATCGGCCACCGAGCGCAGGCAGTGCAAGGTGTAGTCGACCTTGAGATACCTAACACGCAGCTGACGCTGTTTTGACAGAACATGGTATAATATGAAAAACGGAGTTTATGTATGAGTAGCAACCACGCAAGCAAAAGGGTTTTTATTTATGGCGATTCTAATGTTTGGGGAGACAGTTTCGTTGGATCACGAGTGCGATACAGCGACCGCTGGGTTAACCGCCTGAAGCGAGAACTGCGAGGCAAAGCGCATATCATCGCCGACGGGCTGTCAGGTCGCGTAGCGGGAGATTTCTGTAAGGTAAAGCCATACAAAAATGGTAAACATACGTTTGCAGAAGCTTTGCAACAGGCAGGCAATGTGGACATCGTCATCATCGCCCTTGGCACCAATGACTTGCAGCAGCAATACAACAGGACGGCGCAAGCTATCATTCACGATTTGACAGATTATCAAAAACTGGCTGACAGCGCCGACGTCATATACCTCTTGCCGCCAGCATTTTCAACTGGTGAAGACTCTGGCCCAGAGTTTACGGAACAATCAGAAGAAATACGACAAGAAATCTTGAGAGATAAAGATTCGCTTGGTGAGTATATTGAGCTGCCGCTTATGCCACTATCTGATGGTATTCATTTTTCAGCAAAGGGCCACCGCTTACTGGCACGCATTGTTAAAAATGCCTTGAAAGCGAGGCAGGCATGAGCAGGGGAAAGAAACCGCTCTTACAGACTATAGGTCGGGAAATGGCCATTACTACTCACGGCTTTGACGATATGCCAGAAGGCCCAAATGTATTCGTAGCAAATCATGCCTGTATGCGCGATATCTTTGCCATACCAGCAAGTCTGCCGGAGGACTGCGACGTTGTCATTAGTTCACGATTGGCGTATAAAAATAGCTCTGTGGACACGGCAGTGCGACGATTGGTTATAGAAAATGCGCTGCATACGATACCACTTGAAGTACATGGCGGAAAAGAATATTTGAAAACTGGGCTCGAAATGGCCAGACGCGCGTTACTTGACGGACACTCACTGCTCATCTTTCCAGAAGGTGCATACACAGGTGACGCTCAGGTAACCAAAGGGCGAACGGGTGCGTCACGAATTTTATTTGACGCAAATGTAGGGGGGGTGGAGCCTAACTTATTGCCAGTAGGTATTCGCTACGAGCCGTGGCCTACTGATCTGGATGCATACATACCACAAGATGAGCAAATCCACGTTACTCTGTGTGACCCCATTGACTATAGAACAGCGTATAGAGATTATACCGCTTCGACAGACCACGAATCTCGACGTCAGGCTCTACGTGCACCGATAGACATGGCCATGCGAGCCATCGCAGAAGCGACTGACTTGCCGTATATTGACGAACCGATAGAACTATGGCCGAGAAAGACCATGATTTTAGAAAGTGGTGAAGAAGTTCCCATTCCTGACCGCTAAAGAGCTTACTAATCCCGCACTTTGCGCTATAATACATAAGTAATGAGTCAAGCACTGTACCGCAAATATCGCAGTCGTAGCTTGGACGAGGTGTTGGGGCAAGATCACGTGACCAACATTTTGCGCCGAGCCTTGGAGCAGGGGAAAATCGCCCATGCGTATTTGCTGACGGGTCCGCGCGGCGTGGGAAAGACCAGCGTGGCGCGCATTTTGGCGCATGAAATTAATAAGCTGCCGTACAATGAGGAAGCCTCACACCTGGATATCATTGAAATTGATGCCGCCAGCAACAACGGCGTCGACGACATCCGCGCCCTACGTGAAAAAGCTCAGGTCGCACCCGTTTCCGCACCAAAGAAAATCTACATCATCGACGAAGTTCACATGTTGTCCAAGCCTGCCTTCAACGCGCTATTAAAAACCCTGGAGGAACCACCAGCGCACGTAGTATTCATCTTGGCGACCACCGACGCCGACAAGCTGCCCGCCACCATTCTCAGCCGCGTCCAGCAATTTTTCTTTCACCCCATCTCAGTCGACGTCATGGCACGCCAGCTGATGGCCATCGCCGAAAAAGAGGGCTTTGCCATCGAGGCGGACGCCGCACGACTAATCGCTGAGCGTTCGCGCGGCGGGTTTCGCGACGGCATCAGCATGCTCGATCAATTGTCAATTTTGGCCACGCCCGATCAGCCACTGACCGTCGCCATGGTTACTGAATACTTAGGCTTAAGCGACGCAGCCACGCTAGAGAAGCTGCTTGATTTATATCAATCAGAGGACAGCGCTGACATCCTTAGAATCCTGCAAGAGCTAGAGCAAAGTGGCATCAGCCCGACTGTGGTGTCGCACCAGCTATTGTCAATCGCTCGCGCCAGACTGCGTACAAACCCGAGCCTTGTTGAACTCATCCAGCAGCTGATCGAAGTTGATCGCCACCCACACCCCGACCTGAAATTATTGACTATTTTCATGAAACATCACGCTCAACCAGCCGCACCAAAGAAAACGGTTGCTCAAGCTGCCACCGCAACGCCAACCGTCATCTCGACACCAGTCAAGCCAACTCCATCGGCAAAAAAATCACCGAAAAATCAAAGCATCAAGTCAGCTGAACCAGCCAAAAAAGCGCCCGAAAGCCAAGACATCAAGCCAGCTAAAAAGTCATCCACGAAACCACGTAAATCTAGCACACCGCTGGAACTGGACTGGCACAGGGTAATCAAACAAGCCAAGGAAAAATCAGTCGGCCTGTCATCGCTACTCCAAAAAAGCCAATGGGCGTTTGACGGAGATAAACTAACTATTTTTGCCGGCAGTGCGTTCTACAAGAAAAAGCTGGATGATACAAAAAATCGACCATTGCTGGCAGAAATCATCACCACAGAAGCGGGAATGGAGCTGGAAGTTGATATAATTGGAGAGAAGAAACCACCCGAAGACGAAAAATTGGCAGAAATCGCTGCCATGATGGGCGGTGGCGAAGAAGTGAATCTGGAGGAACTATAAGTGAGCGAAGCAAGTCAACATACATCATCGGGCAAACTGCCACCGCAAAATCTGGATGCCGAAAAGAGTTTACTGGGCGCGATATTGATCGACGAAGAAGTCTTGGCAGATGCGACTGAGCACGTGCATCCTGCTGATTTTTATGATAAAAATCATGGACTGATTTTCGCCGGGATGATGCGCTTGTTTGAAAAGCACAAGCCAGTCGACCTGTTGACCTTGACCGATGAGCTGAAGCGCAAGGATGAACTGGAGCTCATTGGCGGCTCGGCATATCTGACGGAGCTCACCAACTATGTACCGACCGCTGCGCACGCTGAAGCCTATGCTGAGATGGTGGCGCAAAAAGCCGTACGACGCCGACTCATCAAAGCCAGCGCTGACATCACTGAGCTCGGCTATGACGAATCGACAACCACTCAGGAGCTATTGGAGAAGGCCGAAGCTGAACTATTTAGCGTCTCCGATCAATCACTCAAGCAAGACTTGATTAGCCTGGAAAATATTCTGACTGACAGCTTTGACCGAATCGAAGAATTGCATCGTAACAAAGACACGCTCCGTGGCATTCGCACTGGTTACCGCGACCTCGACAACATGACCGCTGGGCTGCAGCGTTCCGACTTGATCATCCTGGCGGCTCGCCCAGCCATGGGTAAGACCACGCTGGTGACCAACTTGGCGTACAACGTGGCAACAATTGAGAAAAAACCAGTGCTGTTTTTTAGCTTGGAGATGAGTAAAGAGCAATTGGTTGACCGCATGCTCGCAGACGCCTCAGGTGTTGACAGCTGGAATATCCGCACCGGAAACTTGAGCGATAATGATTTTGCCAAATTGTCTGAAGCCATGGGCGAGATGGCCGAAGCGCCGATTTACATCGATGATACACCGGGCCTCAGCATCTTGGAAATGCGTACCAAAGCTCGCCGCCTGGCGCATGAAGGCGAAATTGGCCTGATCATCGTCGACTACTTGCAGCTGATGCAAGCTACCAACAATCACAACGGCAACCGTGTCCAGGAAGTGTCGGAAATTTCCCGCGGCCTGAAGTTGATCGCTCGTGAGCTTAACGTGCCGCTGATCGCCCTGAGTCAGCTGAGCCGTTCCGTCGAGTCGCGCACGCCACCAATTCCACAGCTGGCCGACCTGCGTGAATCCGGATCCATTGAGCAGGACGCCGACATTGTCAGCTTTATTTACCGCCCAGGTTACTACGAACCAGACAATCCAGAAGTCCAAAATATCACCGACTTGATCATCGCTAAGCACCGTAACGGTCCTGTCGGCAAAGTCCAATTGTACTTCCACCCAGAACGCCTCCGTTTCATGAGCCTCGACAGACGACACGATTAACAAACCATGCTATAATAAACCGCAGTGAAAAAGAAAACTCTGTCTCATCTGTTTCTTTACCGTTGGCGCTATCTTTGGGGCTATAGTGCTTTGATATTGATATTTTCCGCGGTCATCAGCGTGGCGTTGTTGTACGCGCCAGGTGGCATTAGCCAGTCAGAGATCAACATGGTCGCACGAACCAACTTGCTTATGGAAGGCAATTGGTCCATCGTCAATCTGCCACTTCACGCATTCCAAGCAGCACTGTTCTTGTTATTTGGCGTCAGCACACTCACCGTCAAGTTACCAGCCGTCACACTGATGTGTTTGGCAGCTCTGGCACTCTTTTTCCTCCTCAGGCACTGGTTCAAACCGGGCATCGCCGTACTGTCGCTTTCTCTCATGATCGCCACTGGTCAATTCATCTACTTAGCACAAAGCTTCACCCCTGGCATCATCTACATCACCACGGCGTCATTGATTTTGCTGTTCGCCAGCCTGATCATCCAAAAAGCCAAATTCGCCCAACTCTGGAAAATCCTCCTCGCCGCCGTCATGGCCGCCAGCTTATATACGCCATTTTTCTGGTATCTCAACCTTGGTCTCATCTTGGTAGCATTATTGCACCCATATACACGCTACATCATCGTGTCACGAAAATATCGCGCCAGCTGGACACCAGCATCCATCGTCTTTCTACTGGTAAGCGCGCCATTGGTGTACTTCTGCTTGAAAAATCACGGCTTCTTACTGGATGTGTCAGGCTGGTCATCGCTCAACTTTGATGTATTAGCAAACCTCAAGATCATCGTTCGAACCTATCTGTGGCCAGTGCCATACATCTCCAACGGGCAAGTGCTGCCAGCCATCGACGTCAGCACCGTAGCGCTGATGTTCCTTGGCATGATCATCACTTTCCGCAACTGGCACACCGCTCGGTCCTACGTAGTCAACATCTGGCTATTTTTGTCACTACCGCTACTAGCCCTGGCGCCGCAAGTCAACATGATCATCTCTGTGCCGATGTTCATCTTGCTTGCCACTGGCGTAGAGCGTTTGCTGTACGAGTGGTACCGATTGTTTCCAAAGAACCCATACGCTCGTGGCACAGGACTGGTACTGATGATCATCTTGGTCGGCGTCATGACCCTGAGTGGTGTCAATCGGTACGTCCACAGTTACCACGACCTGCCTGACGCCGTGCGCGAGCATTCCAAAGATTTGAGCCTTGTGCGTGACACACTACTGCGCGACGCTGCAAACAAGAAATATATATTCGTGGTGGCAGCTGCCGAAAAACCGTTGTACGACGCTTTGTCCAGCCACATGAATAAGCATAATAGGGCAATATCCATCAGCGACGGCCTGCCAGCAGAGGGCACTCAAGAAGAGGTGGTCGTCACCCGCGCTGCTCGCCAAGATATCACTGGCATACCTGGAACTATCACGCGCGTCATCACGAATGATTGGGCTGAGGCTGGCGACCGGTTTTATGTCTACAAACTTAGTCAATAATGCGGTATAATAAGTGAGTTAATTGAAGGAGGAACAACATGGCTTTTGATCAGGTAAAAATGCTGCAACAGCTGCGTAAAGCACAAAAACAACTCGGTAAAGAAATCATTGAAGTAGAAGCTGGTGATGGCGCGGTCATCGTTCAGATCACTGGTGAATTGAAAATCAAATCAGTCAAGATTAATCCTGATATGGTAGACCTAGACAACATCGAACAGCTCGAGCACTGGATTCAAATTGCAGTGCGCGACGGTCTAGCAAAGGCGCAAGAAGTTGCTGCTGAAACAATGAAGCCATTGATGGGCGGCTTGGGTAACCTGGGCATCTAATCTCAATAATGAGTGCTCATATTTTGCCAAAAGCGCTGACGGCGTTGATTGATGAATTTGGTAATCTACCGGGAGTTGGTCCGCGAACTGCCGAACGCTACGCTTATGCTGCTTTGCGGCGCGAGCCAGGACAATCCAAAAGGTTAGCTCAAGCGTTAAATGAGTTGCATCAACGCGTCAAAACGTGTCCGGTAACCTTTGCGCTAATTGACGATGGCGATGACGTATCGCCGCTTTATGCTGACAGCCGCCGCAATCGCCAGCTCATCTGCGTCGTCGAAGAACCGTTGGATATCATGGCACTGGAACGAACTGGCCAGTTTGATGGCACCTACCACGTGCTGGGTGGAGCGATTTCACCAATCGACGGCATCGGACCAGAACAGCTGCACATTCCCGAGTTGATTGAGCGCATCAAAAATGACGGCGTCACTGAGATCATCATCGCCACCAATGCCTCAGTCGAGGGTGAATCGACCGCGCTGTTTCTGCAGCGATACATCCAAGAAGCTGGCTTGACGCTGACTGTGTCACGACTGGCTCGCGGCATCCCTGTGGGAGTCGACTTAGAATACGCCGACCAGATCACGTTATCGCACGCACTCGAAGGCCGACGCACGCTGTCTTAGTTTTATTAGCATAAGCGACATGCTATACTAATCATATGGAAAAGCCTCGAATTCCTCAGGATAAACTCATCAATCACTCTAAATTTAAAGCGTTCACTCAGTGGGTTCACAAGCACCATTTGGCACTGGCACTCGTCGTAAGCGCGGCGGTTGTTGCGATTATCTTCATCATCGCTATGTATTCCGTCCAATCAGATAGCGGTTCACCATTTTTCGCTGGCACTAAAAAGCCAAAAGAGAAGTTCTATTCGGCACTGACCGGCCTGGAAGTAGCTGACGCCAATGCCGTTAAAGCTCCAGTTGCTGGCGTGATTGTCGAAAACAGTCCTAACGCGCGGCCACAGTCTGGGCTATCAAAAGCCGGCATCGTCTATGAAGCCGTGGCTGAAGGTGGAATTACTCGTTTCTTCGCCTTGTACCAGGGAACCAAGCCAGCCAAAATTGGTCCGGTACGCAGCCTACGCTTGTACTATCTGCAGTGGTCAACGCCGTACAAGGCCTCAATTTTCCATGTTGGCGGTAGCGCAAACGCCTTGAGCACAGTTCGCAACGGCAAATATCACGACATTGACGAGTTCAGCAATGGCAATTCGTATTGGCGGGCCAATGACCGACGTGCGCCGCACAATGCCTACACCTCAGGCGAGAAAATTGATCAAACCAACTCAGCCAAAGGTCACAACGAATCAGTATTCACTGGGTTTAAGCGCGCCGATGGTAAACCTGCCGAAACGCCAAACGCCACCCAAATTGCCATCAATTTCAGCGGTCCACTGTTCAACACCAATTACACGTACAACAAAGACTCTAATACCTACGCTCGCACGCTGGCAGGGCAACCGCACAATGACGCTGAGGCCGGGCAGATTGCACCAAACAGCGTCGTAGCGCTGGAGGTGAACGTTGAGCATCGCCCAGGCAGTCGCGAAGGGTACGAAGACGTCATCACCGTCGGCACTGGCAAGGCATATATTTTCCAAAATGGTGTTGTGGCTCAGGCCACCTGGAAGCGTGACAACGAAAGTGCGGAATTGAAATTGGTCGACGCCGCCGGCAAAGACATCGCGCTGAACCGAGGCCAGACGTGGATCGCCGCCTTTACGCCAGGGCGAGGAAGCATTGCATGGCAGTAGCCCATCGCCGATCGATTCGCGACTACAATCGATATTACATGCGTCGATTAGTATTATTATTACTGGTGCCTGTCGGCATCGCTGCTGCTTTTGCTACCATCACTCATCTCATACTGACAAACTTAGCGGCTGTCGAGGTCAACTGGTACGTTGTCATCCTCCTCGGCGCAGCCGGAGGTGTCATTGGTGCGGTGACAATCACACCGTTCATCAGCAAACCAATGCGCAACGTGCTTTATGCTGTAGCTTACAAAACAGGGGAGCTGACTGCCGAAAAGCCAACCAAAATCAATTCACCAGCACACGCACGCACTGGTTTCCAGACCGTGCTTGAGGCCATATATACCAACGGTGTACCAGCCAAGCCGACTGCCAAAAAAACCTCCTCCCAACTTGACGCCATCATTCAGTCGTTCAATCACACCCCGTGTGGCATCGTCGTGTTAGACCACCAACAAAACATCATCTTTGCCAATGAAACTGCGCCAGTCGTTTCCAACATGGACGGCGTGCTGACTTTGGGGCTAGACTTTATTGATGAAATCTCCATCAACCAGTGGATCCAAGAAATTGCCAAAGACAACATCACCGCTCACCACCAGTGGACGCGCGTACCAGCTCAGGCCAAAACCTCTGCGCCACAAAAGTTCTATGACGTCAGTGCCTCCTACGAAAAAGGTGCAGCCGGCGAAACGGTCATCATCCTCTTTGACCGCTCAGCCAAATACTTACCCGAAGAGGAAGACCTCAATTTCATCGCTTTTGCTGCGCATGAACTCCGCGGACCCATCACCGTCATCCGCGGCTACTTGGACATCTTGGAGCAAGAGCTTCACGACCGCCTGCGGGATGATGAGCCACAATTGTTCAATCGTCTGACCGTTTCTGCCAACCGTTTGTCCAGCTACATCAATAACATCCTCAACGTCTCAAAATTTGATCGACACCACCTGTACGTACATCTGCGCGAAGACACATTGGAAGCCATTTACGCCACCATCGCTGACGACATGCAACTGCGCGCCTCAGCCCAGCACCGCATGTTGAATGTATCCATCCCCAGCGATTTGCCGACCATCGCAGCCGACCGCGGTAGCATCGGGGAAGTGATTTCCAACCTCATCGACAATGCCATCAAATACAGCTTCGAGGGCGGAGTCGTCCAAGTCTCCGCCGTGCAAAAAGGCGAATTTGTAGAAGTTTCCGTCTCAGACAACGGTGTCGGCATGCCAGCTGGCGTGATCAAAAACCTCTTTCGCAAATTTTACCGCTCACACCGATCACGCGAAACAGTGGCAGGCACCGGCATCGGCCTATACATCTGTAAAGCCTTTGTCGAGTCACACGGCGG
>CAJPSL010000001.1 GCA_905373315.1 Candidatus Saccharimonadota bacterium | reverse complement strand
CCGATCTTCATATTGCATGATGCCCATTGGCCAGCCTGACCAGCGCAAAACTTCTTGATGAGCGATCAGGTTTGGCAGCGGCAACGAGCTGTCTTCAGAGGTGAAGAACACGCGTCCGCCATCCGTGGACTGTTGTTTTGCCACAGGTATGAACTCCTCGCTTTAGTTTAATTTAGTGATCACGGCCGGAAGATCCCTAATTCACGACTGCAACAAAAGCGATTTGCCTGTTCGCTTTGTTTCTCCCTGTCGTGAATACACTACTTCTCTAAATACCAGTATGCACGAAACCAGGTCAAAAATCAATATTATTTTTGGAGATTTCTTGAAGAATTTGCTGATGTACGTCAGTCGGCGAACGCTCAGCCAAAATCAGTGGAATATCGTGCGTCCGGGCAACAGTTTGGTAGCCGTCATTAATCTTCTGTTGGAAGGCGTCATCGCGTGACTCAAAACTATCAACCGCCTCTGTCGTACCACGCTCGGCGATACGCTGCTGTCTGGTTTGGTCATTTGCAAATAACACCACCACAAAGTCAGGGCTCATGTACCGCTCATGAGTGAAACGTTTGGTCATACTGATGATGGTGTCCTCTGCCACGCCCTCGCCATAGCCCTGATACACCAAGGTCGACACGTAACTCCTGGAGCTTAACACCACCACACCGCGCTGCAGGGCTGGCTCAATTTTGTGAAACCACAATTCACGCCGCGCCGCGCTGAACAACAGTAGATTGACCTCTGGGTCCAATTTGAACCGATTATCTTTCAGAACCCTCCGATATTCATTAGCAATTGGCGTGGTTTTGGCAGCATCATCACTGCCCGGCTCCTCGACAACAACAACTTCACGGCCGCGTTCTCTGAGCCACGCTGCCAACATATCTACTTGCGTGGATTTACCCGTGCCGTCATTGCCCTCAATGACGATGTAGGCTCCCGTGGTGTCTGAGCGTTCCATCACAATAGCCCCTGACTCAAGCCCTCAATTGGCACCGGAGTCTTGCGACTGTCACGGTATGTCTTTGGTAGTAACATCTCTGGCTGCCAACTGGCGATGATTTCCTTTAGGTCGCTACCGGTCTGATATTTATCACTGACCTTACGCGCGCCAGAACCATAGCCGCCCTCAACTGGCCCAGTTTTGTGAAAAATCATTTGACCAATGCGTTCGCCAACCGGCAACACAACGCTCTCGTGCATGTTGAGATTATAAATTTCCAGCGTAATCCGATTGATATACCCTGGGTCAATCCAGCCAGCATCAAAGCAAACCGCCACGCCATTGCGCCCCCATGAGCTGCGGCTCAGCACCTGCGCTGCGCCGCCCTGTGCGCGAATACCGACAAACTCGTGCGTGTGCGCCAAAATCCGCTCGCCAGGGCGCAACACGATGATCGGATGGTCTGGTGGGATGTTTTGAAATGGCATTGCATCATGCTCCTTGCACCATTCGGCATGCGACATAGCTTTGAGCGGACCTTTGAAATATTTGGCGACATACGCCGCATCAAAGGGATTATAAACGCGATATTCGCCTTCAAATTCCTGCTTGTAGTAGTAATGACCCAGCGTAAAATCCAAACTAGCTTCTGCCACGTGGTCAGGATTGAACGGCTGGCAGACGATGACGTCGTCATTGATGGCTTGGCGAATCTCGATGTTACTATAAACAGTCATATTTATTTACTCCACAAGATATACGGTTTAACACTAGTGAATAACATATTTTTTGGTTTGCCATGTGTTTTGATGAGGTGGGTATGTTGATGAGCGACAGATTTTTGTTTATTTTCCGGAGCGCGGGCGTAAACGGAATATCCCTGCTCTTCGTACTCAGCGATCACGTCCATCAGCTCAGCCCGTTCTGCCTTGTCCAACTGGTAGATGCCCTCAACGTGACGCCGAGGAACGATCATGATGTGGTCAGCGACTTCATGACTGTCCCAAATCTCATATGGAAACAGGTTGTCTGTCACCAAGAAGTGTTCATGCGCTACTCGCACTTGCTTATCTTCTGGACTAAATTGGCAAAAATTACACCCAGGTGTTGCCTGCTGTTTCATCATTTTCCGATATTTGACATAGCGTTGCTCTGTCGACCGTCGCCGATATACCATGTTCCCTCCGTTTTCCTCAGTATCTGTTAAAAGTATAACACGTCTGACATAAGCATCATACACTGGTTTTTGCCCTCAAATATACGTCATAGCAACATCATATCATTGACATATCAACACTTTTTTGTTATGATATAAAGAGTATCTACGTCATTATTACCGTTAAGAAACGAGGAGAAATACATGGCTAGCAATGAAGCACTTGAACGAAAAACCGTTATCGCCGGTCCGACTATGTTAGGAGTTGAAGCAGGCTGGGAAGCAGCTCATCCAGAGGATGAGAGCCTTCCGTATCCTGTACTTTTTACGACCGAGGTATCCGAAGGGTCATTCACCAGTGTAGTTGGCATCACGATTGAAGACTACGTGCCCAAAGCCACTCAGCCAAGTAAATCCGGCCAAAAAGTCATTGAGGTTGATATCATAGGCGATGCCGTGGAAGTATCATCAGGCAACCTCAAAAAGGTCACCCCGCTTGGACGGGTCGCCGTGCTTAACTACAAACCAGAAGTTGGCACAGGCATCCTAGTGCTCAACCCAGACCAGGCAGCAACCGAAGAAGAATAGACCGCTCCTTTTCTAACGTATCGCTCATGCTTGGGCGACGCTTATAAACATCTTATACTAAGAGTATGCCAGACAAACTGTACCTCAGAGAATACATCATGCCGGGATATCAAGGCGATCCAGGCGAGACCATCATGGGTTCACTACACATGCCATCCTATGAGTTGGAGGACAACTCGATGGTGATTCATGACGCAGTATGGGGAGACTGTTCAATTGGTGACCGACAGCCGTACGATTCACTACTCATGGAACTGGCACGTTCACCACTGTTTCGCAGACTGCAAGCAGTCGAGCAACTGACATTGCCACCATCGTTCTCTACGGTACCCAACACAACTCTCTTTTCCCGGTGGCAACACATTTGGGGAAGCTTGGCTTTTGTGCGGAAAATGACCGAAGGTGATGATCGATTTGACGACCGACAGCGAACCGTATTGGAGCTGCGGACGCTGTTTTCTGACGTTGGACAGACGGCTTTCTCACACTTGGGAGACTGGATTTTCCAAGGTATCCAAGGTGGAGAAAACCTCCACGACCAAGATTTGAGGGCGTTACTGGAGACGTTTGGTATCGATGAGACATTAGCCGACTATGGTCTAACCTTGGAAGAAACCGTTTTCCCTGAGACAGAAGACTGGGTGGAGTGCCCATCACCGGCTTTGTGTGTTGATAGAGTTGTTTGAGGCACGTACACCAAAGGGTCAGGCGTTTGTTACGGAAATTGCCGGGTTAGTTGACGTTTGGGAAGATGGCAAAAAGTACATCGTCCAAGTCACTCCAGAATCGGGCAAAGTTGAGCGCTTGCCGCTAGACGGCCGAACCATCGTGGTCAAGGCCGGTTCAAGCGTCAAGGCTGGCGACGTACTAGCAACTGGCGAAGGCGACACTCGTCCGCTGGTCGCACCATTTGATGGTGTGGTTGAGGCAGCTGAAGACACGCTAGTGATCGCTGCTGAAGCTGGCGCACCAGCTCGTTACGAAATCCCAGGCACTATGCAATTGGTTGTTAAAGCTAACGACGTCGTTGAAGCTGGTGACCGCCTAACAGCTGGTTCATTGAACCTACATGACTTGATGCGCTTGAAGGGCGTTGAAGCTACCCAGCGTTACATCATCAACGAAGTGCTGCGCATTTACGCCGCTCAGGGTCAAGACGTGGCCGACAAGCACCTGGAGATCATCGTTCGCCAGATGTTCAGCCGCGTCCAAATCGAAGATGCGGGCGACAGCGACTTTGTGACGGGTGACATTGTCTCCAAGGCTGCGGTGGTAAACACCAACAAGCAGCTGGCCGCTGAAGGCAAAAACCTCATCAGCTACACCCAGTTACTACTCGGTATCACCAAGGTGTCCATCTGGAGCGACTCATGGCTATCTGCTGCGTCCTTCCAGGACACCACTCGCGTGCTGATCAACGCTGCCGTATCTGGCCGCGCTGACCACTTGCATGGCCTCAAGGAAAACGTCATCATCGGCCGCAAGATCCCAGTGGGGACGGGTGCTGTCGAAGAGGATGAAGCATCAACTGATGACAACACTGAGGAAATGGTTGAAGAATTCTCAGAGATGTAGTCACACTCGAGTCTAGTGACCGTGCAATATTCTCCCCTCTATAACAGAGGGGAGAATTGTATATTGGGACAATTTATGGTATAATAAAACTATGAGTGAGCTGCTTGAGCAAATTGGCCCTATTGATGTAGATGCTATACAATCACCTCAACCAGTTGACAGTGAGCTGAGGGGAGCTGTTTATCTGGCGGATTCTACGCTCTCGGATGGTGAGTCGCCAGTTGCCGTACTTTTTTCGCAATGGTCGGACTACTGTGAGCGAGCAAAGCAGCAAGGGAGAACAGAAGTTTTGGCAGATCACATCAAGGGGTTGGCAATTACAGTGGATAATCCAGGAGTGAGTCCACAAGCAGACCCTATGAGTTCAGAAATTAAACAAGCTCTAAAAGAAGGCGATCTTTCGAAAGTGTCAATATTGCAATGGGATGCTGTGGGCACGGTGCTCGACCAGAAGGGCTATGACTTTGGTGACGTGAAGCGACTGGTCGGCTATTCACTGGGCTCGCACCTGGCGGCGTCAGCCGCAAAACATGCACCAGGGGAAGTGAGCTTATCGCAACTAGACTTATTTGAGACGCCGGTGATAAGTAAAAAGGCTAGTCAGGCTAAAACCATGGCCACATTAGCCATGCGTTTTCTTGCTCACGGTGGTGATAAATTGACAGAGACTATCGCTGCAAACCCTGACTGGGCAGCTCGATGCCGTAACGAAGACCCATTACTATTACCAAAAATGGTACTGCAACGACCGACTGGTTTGTGGCAATATCCTCGAGCTATCACCCATCCTGAAAATGATATTGCCAGTGACCTGATGGGTGCTGGTCGTCGTTCGCTGCGCGAAGCAGTAGTTACGGTAAGTGCCACTAATGCTGATAAAGTAAGCCCCATCAGAGATAATGAACGATTGGTGCAACAATTAGGTGCGGCTGGTATGTCAGTAGTGGGCTTCAAAATTATGCATTCAGTCCACGCTTCCCAAGATAATATGGCCTGGTGGAAGGGTGTCTTAGAAGAGGTTGACGCTCGAGTTAAAAATCAGTAGATTTTTTAGGCTATGTGTGGTAAAATTATCCCAGAGTTTCCTCTTTTCGGAGTAAGCGGTTGTTTGAATGTGTACAGGCTGCATGCTCGGCAGAAAAGGTAAAGACACGGGGCGGAGTTGCTGAATCCAAGCCGTAGGCGCTAAGAGAAGCTGGTTTTTGCGTGTAAAATCGCGCACCAACTCATTAGAGCCACCAGGCGAAATCGCCATAATTAGTAATTCAACCAAGGAGAAATTGGATGCCAACAATCAACCAATTGGTGCGCAAACCGCGCCAAACGGCCAAGAAAAAGTCCAAGTCGCCAGCACTGGGTCGCATTCACAACGCCCTGAAAACGCGTTACTACGACCAAAATGCACCGCTCAAGCGTGGTGTTTGTGTGCGTGTGACGACCAAGACGCCAAAGAAACCAAACTCAGCTTTGCGTAAAGTTGCCCGCGTGAAACTAAACAACGGCTACGAAGTTTGGGCCTACATCGGCGGTGAAGGTCACAACTTGCAGGAGCACGCTGTGGTCTTGATCCGCGGTGGTCGTGTGCCTGACCTTCCAGGTGTGCGCTATCACATCGTCCGTGGCGCGTTGGACCTCCAGGGTGTCAACAACCGCAAGCGGGGCCGTTCGAAGTACGGTACCAAGAAAGGGGATAAGTAATCATGCCTCGTAAAGTTACCAAGAAACTACAACGCCAATTGCAACCTGACCGCCGCTACCAGAGCGTGTTGGTGCAGCGCTTAATCAATAAGTCAATGTTGGACGGCAAAAAATTGGCGGCTGAGCGTGCTGTTTACACCGCGCTGGAAACTGCTGCCAAGAAGCTGGACTCAGAAGATCCATTGGCAGTATTTGAGAAAGCCTTGAAAAACGTCAGTCCAAACTTTGAAGTGAAGAGCCGCCGCGTCGGTGGTGCTAACTACCAGATTCCATTCCCAGTTCAGGGACACCGTCAGTTGCACTACGCATTTAGCTGGCTGGTCCAGTCAGCTCGCGCTCGTAGCGGTATGCCATACTCGCAGCGTTTGGCGCTAGAAATCGTTGACGCCTACAACGAGGCCGGTGCTGCCTTCAAGAAGAAGGAAGACACCCACAAGATGGCCGAGGCCAACCGCGCCTTTGCACACTTTGCTCGCGGCTAATCGATGAGCATGCAAGATATCGTCCGCTCCAGGTAATCTGGGGCGGATTTGCATTTTATGTCTAATTATGATATTATCAAAAGATGAATGAAAAACAATTCTCACCCGACCGAAAGAATAATTGCTACATTGACTTTGTTGGTGCCACCCAGCGAATGCAGGAGAGGATAACAACTTTTGAGGAGACCCACAGAGGTCAGAGTGGGTTAGGTTATGTTCTTGATGATATCGCACAACCACATAGCGCGCAGGAAATGGTGAGCAGGGTAGCTAAAGGGCTGGGGGTCATCATAAATCCACGGGATCTATCCACTGGTAATCCTTTCCATGATCCGGTAAAGGTCATGATTGAGACCGCCAAAGGTGCAGTTATCGGCCTGGGGCTTTGCAAAGAGCAGCTTCGCGATACCGGCATATCTCCCAAGGACTTAGTACCGAGTGATTTGAAGAGTCAAATGCATAAGCCGGGCGATATGAATGAACTACACAAGCTGGCGGAGCGGTATCTTGAACTCTCCGGTCATGGGCTGGCGTTGATGGACCCAGCTACGCAAGAAATAGTAGAATCCTGGATTGATGAAGCAACCCCGCAAATTGATCGACAAATCTTTACTAAAACAGGTCTAGGCATCTTTCTACGCAATGCTAATTTCAAATTGCAAGAGTGTGACGCGTACAAGATGAGGCACGAGGCTAATGCTGGTGGAGTGGACTGGGACGACTTACTGGGCTATTGCCAAGATAATCCTGGAAACTAACCCATAAAATCGAGCTATTATTTTCTGTAGCTATCTGGTATAATTGGCAATAAGAGTAGTTTTTTGGTGCCAAAAAATTGACCAAAGATCTCGACAAATTAACGTAATATAAAGGAAAATTATGGCAGAGACGAATGTTCCGCTGAAAAATTTTAGAAATATCGGTATTATCGCCCATATTGACGCCGGTAAAACGACGACAACTGAGGGTATTTTGTACCGCACTGGTTTGACGCATAAAATCGGTACCGTCAAGGGTGATGACGGCGGCGCCACCACCGACTGGATGGCACAGGAAAAAGAGCGCGGTATTACCATCACCTCGGCAGCGGTGACTTGTTTCTGGAAGGGTCACAAGATCAACATCATCGACACCCCTGGGCACATCGACTTTACCGCCGAGGTGGAGCGTTCACTCCGCGTCCTCGACGGTGCAGTGACGGTGTTTGATGGTAAGATGGGCGTTGAGGCACAGTCTGAGACAGTGTGGCGCCAGGCTGATAAATACGGTGTGCCGCGTATCTGCTTCATCAACAAGATTAACCAAACTGGTGGTGACTTCTGGAAATCTCTGGAATCAATTCACAACCGTTTGAGTAAACAAGCCTTTCCAATTCACATCCCGATTGGTTTTGAAAAGACCATCAATGGTGTGGTTGACCTCATCGACATGAAGGCGTACACCTATACTGACTTTGCTGACCATGAGTTGGTGCAGGGTGAAATCCCAGCAGACATGTTAGAAAAATGTCAAAACGCCCGCAGTTTGTTGGTGGAAAATGCTGTTGAAGCTGATGATGAATTGATGATGAAGTTCCTCGACCAGGGCGAAGAGGCAATTACCGTTGATGAGTTGAAATCTGCGCTGCGTAAGCGCGTGTTGGCTGGTGACTTCTTCTTGGTCACTGGTGGTGACGGTCGTGGTGTCATCGTCGAGAAGGTGCTTGACCTGATGGTTGACTACTTGCCAAGCCCACTGGACGTTGACGAAATTTGGGGTAAAAATCCAAAGACTGGCGACGAAGTGAGCCGCAAACCAGACGACAAAGAACCGATGAGTGCTTTGGCCTTCAAGATTGCGACCGACCCATTTGTTGGTAAATTGATCTTCATCCGTGTCTATTCAGGTGTTCTGAACTCTGGTAGCTACGTCCTAAATACCACGACTGGCGACAAAGAGCGCATCGGTCGTATCGTGCGAATGCACGCCGACAAGCGTGAGGAAATTGACAAGATCGCTGCTGGTGACATCGCTGCTGTGGTTGGTTTGAAGAACACTGGTACTGGTAACACCTTGACTGACCCAGCGCACCCGATTGCCTTGGAAAGCATCGAATTCCCAGAGCCACCAGTATCCATCGCCGTTGAGCCAAAGTCAAAGGCCGACCAGGAGAAGATGGCACTCGCCTTGCAGCGTTTGGCTGAGGAAGATCCAACCTTCCGCATCCACACTGACGAAGAGACTGGTCAGACCATCATGTCGGGAATGGGTGAGTTGCACCTGGACATCTTGATCGACCGTATGAAGCGTGAGTTCAAGGTTGAAGCGAACATCGGTGAGCCACAAGTGGCTTTCCGCGAATCAATTAAGGGCAAGGCTGAAGTCCAGGGTAAGCACGCCAAGCAGTCTGGTGGTCGTGGTCAGTATGGTGACGTCTGGGTACGCTTTGAACCAAATGAGGCTGGTAAAGGCTTTGAGTTTGTTGACGAAATTAAGGGTGGTGTGGTGCCACAAGAGTACCGCCCAGCTGTCATGAAGGGTATTCGTGAAACCTTGGAAGGCGGTGTTATCGCTGGCTATCCAGTGGTTGACGTCAAAGCAACCCTGTACGATGGCTCATACCACGATGTCGACTCCTCAGAACTGGCCTTTTCATTGGCAGGTTCATTGGCAGCTCGCGAAGGTATCAAGCAAGCAACGCCAATTCTGCTTGAGCCAGTCATGAAAGTTGAAGTAACCACCCCAGAAGAGTTCATGGGCGACATTATCGGTGACCTGAACTCACGCCGTGGTCGCATCGACACCATGGAAGATTTGATGGGCGGTGCCAAGTTGGTCAAGGCCTTCGTGCCGCTAGCAAACATGTTCGGCTACACCTCAGACATCCGCTCGATGTCACAGGGTCGTGCAGCCAGCACCATGGAGCTAGCTCAGTACG
This sequence comes from Candidatus Saccharimonadota bacterium, assembly GCA_905373315.1. Lineage (GTDB taxonomy): Bacteria > Patescibacteriota > Saccharimonadia > Saccharimonadales > Saccharimonadaceae > Nanosynbacter. The sequence continues at coordinate 8,019 of CAJPSL010000001.1, read as the reverse complement.
AGGAAGTTCCACCAAACGTTGCCCAAGAGATAATCGAAAAGCGCAACAAATAATCATCAAAAAGCCCCGGTCAACAGCCGGGGTTTTCATATGGTATAATGTATTCATGAAATCATTCATTCTGTCAACCCAGAAGCTTGCGCCAGCCAGGTTGACTGTTTGGATGACACTCGTTTTCCTGGTGGGGATCACTCTGTCGGCATGTTTAACTTCAGAGTCACAATGGGTAAACTGGAGCTTCAGTGCCCTGGGTGAACGCGGTGAATTGTCTTCGTTTATATTTAACATTGCTATCGCTATGATGGCAGTCATCATGTGGTGCTTGGCGGAGTCGATGTCTAGCATTTTGGAGCAGGCTGAGGCAGTAGCTACTGCCAGGCTGAGTTTGGTAGCACTGCGAACCATAGCTTTTTGTGGCATGGCCATAGCTATCTTTCCTAACGACACGCAGCATGGGCTCCACTACATCTTTTCACGCCTATCCATCATCGTCTTTGCATTCTACGCATTTATGCTGCCATTTACCACCAGTTTGTTCACACGCCAGCAAAAAAGCATCATGCTAGGGCTGTCAGTGGCTGCCGTCATGGCCTGTGTTCAAGGATTTGTGCACCGAGAATTTTCGTTCGTGGTCTATGAGGCCGCTGCTGGTGGACTTGGGGCGTTATGGTTCTATCTGACTAGCAAATTCACCCAGCAAGCTGTTCACGCATCAACTGCTACTCTGCAGTCGTCGGTATCCCAACAAAAAGCTTCCTGATTTGACTGCGAATTGGACGACCAATGGCATTGCCAAATGACGCACCTACAGCAACAGCAAACCCAATCATGACGGCTCGCGCCAGACTTGCCAAAGCGACAACGTAGCCTGGGTCTGATGGCGCCTGACTGATGATACCCATCAAGCCATTGTACAACGACAAACCTGGCACCAGCGGCACGATACCCGCGCCGATGATAGCCAAAGACGGGATACGCCACAGTCGGGACATGAAGGTTGCCACCAAACCGATGGCTGCAGCTGCTGCACCGCTCGCTAGTAATACATCCCAGCCGGCGTCGGTCAACAGCTGAAATAGCCCCCAACCGCTAGCTCCCACAAGACCGGCCAGAATGGTGCCAAAGAACGGCGCGTGATTGCCAATGACGAATGCTGCAGCGATGACTGCCGCACCGATGTACTGCGTATAATTATCCACCAACGTCAAACGGTCTGGGGTGGTTGGAAAACTAATACCCAATCTGGTGGCAATATGAAGGCCAATAGCCACGCCAACCACGATACCACTGGTTGCCATCAGCACTCGCAGCAGCCGGGCATTTGCCGTGACGTAATATTCATCAATTGCATCCTGAAACGCACCAACGATCATCATGCCTGCCACCAATAGGACGATTCCACCGATCACAATCAGTGTCGGATTGAATGCCAAATTAAACTTGGTATTGACGCAGACAACAGCGGTGGCGATGAGTGTGATACAGAGCGACATGATGATCTGTGTGAAAAATACCGACACACCGACACGCCACAACAGACGCATGGCAACCGTGCTGAGTGTGCCGACCGCCATAGCCAGGAGTGCCATCTGTAAACTACCGCCATACATCACCACCACACCAGCACTCAACGCGCCGCCTGACAGGGCGACGAGAGATTGGGGATGGCGTTTTTCAGGATTGATGATCTTTTCTAGCCGTTCCTCGGCCTCACTCAAGTGAATGTGTTGGTAGCGGATCCCTCGGGACAATGCCTGCAATGCTTGGATGGTTTGGTAATTGACATCCACCAAGGTGATGGCTCGAATCAAGGTCAGTGGTTCGCGGTTGATGCCGCGGTCTTGCGACACGGTGATGAGCGTTGAGCTGATGTCCATGTGAACTGGCTGTTTACAGTAAGTTCTGGTGATACCAAGCATCATATGCACCACGTCTCGCGCCGACACGCCCATGCTGAGGAGCTTTTCGGAAATGGTCAGAACTAACCGCAAAGCGCGCATGTTTGGGGTTAAGCTTTCGTCAATTTTTTCGATCACTTGGGCAGGAATTGGCAAGGGAAGGCGAGCAATTTTGCCGAGTGACTGTAGTAAGATTTCTGGTACTTTTTTATTGATCTTGTTCATCAATAATTAGTGTATCAAACTTTACCAAATTTTTGCCAAGAAAAACCCCACGACGTGCGTGGGGACGCGGAGTTTCCGCGGTTTCACAGACATTTTTCTAATCATGCGCGCCTCTGCTGGCGCGCCTGCACCTTATTCTTCCTCCTCATCTTTGATGAGGAGGGTGGCGACCAGGACCGCGAGTGCGGCCCCGATCGCCATGAGGCACACCATCCCTGTAGTGGGGTAGTACAACCAGGACGGAACGTCCTGGTTAAGCTCAATTGCCATCCCCGCGATTGCGGAGATACCAAGCGCGATGACCAGTACGGTCACCGCGCTTCTCTGTACCTTCCAGATGGGCATCATGCCCACCTCCTCTCGGAAGAAATGTGAGGTGCGGCCTTTCCGCGCCTCAAGCCACCAAGCATCTGGCTTGGTGGCGAAGCACGGTCAGTGACCTCATGAGAGGCACTGAACAGGCTAATTCATAATATAGCACATATTTACAAAAAGTCAATGACATGAAAATAGCCCACCGAACTGGCTCAAGCTGAATCGGGTTTGGTCAACCCGAGAATGCCATGAGGCACTCAATCAGGTTGAGCCGATTCGGCGAACTATTTTCCGGTGGGCAAGGTTACTTGCCCATGTTCCAGGCTAGAGTTGAAGCCTAGGGTTATCGCTGGGCGAGTCTGGCTTGTTTAGATTCGCCCAGCGAGGCATCTGGTGCCATACCTCTATCAGTATGGCACACCATATGCCACTCGGGACATTATTTCCCAAGTGGCCTGTATCAAGGTTGAGACCGATGTATAGACCGACCCCCAACACGCCAAAGAAAACTAGATGTTCTTTGGCACCCAATAGAAGCTTACGGCGCGAGTGCCTGGTGCTTGCTACTGACATCAACGCCGTCAACAGAGCGTTGATGATTCCAACCACGACAGGAGTTCCGATGAACCCAGTGAGGAACCACATCTTTTTCACCTCCTCTCATATAGGAAAAAGATGGATAGATGGATGGGCAAGTGCTCTTTTCAAACGCCTCAGGGCGAATGAAAAGCTACTTATATGATATCATACTACAGTAAAAAAGTCAAGTATACCGCTTATGCTCAAACAAACCGTCAAACCCTAGTCGATTCTGCGCAGAACCAGTCCACTGCGTGCTGGTAGATATACCTGGACATTATCGCCATGCGGCCCCGGTGTGGTGAAATACCGCTGGTTTTGTTGAATTCGTCCGTGCCCACCAAATTGCTGGTCATCGCTGCTGAGGGCTACTCGGTATGATCCAGCCGCTGTCGGCAGTGTATAGTCTGCCCACGACTGGTTGGGCGAGAAGTTGACGATAAACAGCAGGTCGCCACGCATAAAGCTGACAACATGGTCATTCTGGCGAATGGTCAGATAGTGAACGCCAGGGTCATCAATGGTTTGGATGAACTTCATCAGGCTAGCGTCAAACTCACCCAGCCATTGGTACTTGAGAAAACCATTGTCGCGTAAACTCCATTGACGGCGGGCGTGCTTAAATGACCAATGATTACCCTGACGCGGAAAGTCGATCCACTCGGGATGCCCAAATTCATTACCCATAAAGTTCAGGTAGCCGCCGCCGTGTAGCCCAGCGGTCAGCAGTCGAACCAGTTTATGCAGCGCCACGCCACGCTCCACGGTCAAATCGGGGTCGGCTTTATCCATATGCCAGTACATGGCTTTGTCGATCAGACGAAAAATCAACGTCTTGTCGCCGACCAAGGCTTGGTCGTGACTCTCGGCGTAAGTGATGACTTTTTCCTCTGGGCGGTGCGAACTCAGCGTATGTGCCAATTCGCCCAAATCCCAATCTTCGTCGCGCTTTTCTTTCAATGTCTTGATCCAGAGATCAGGCGCGCCCATCTGTAATCGATAATCAAAGCCCAGGCCGCCGTGTTCTGTCGGCGCCGCCAGTCCGGGTAGTCCGCTCATTTCCTCAGCAATGGTCGTGGCGTCGGGGCGAACAGTGTGAATGACGTCATTGGCCAGTTTGAGATAGACCAGCGCATCCTTGTCAATGTCATCGCCAAAATAATCATCATAACTGGTGAAGCTTTTTCCTAAACCGTGGTCGTGATATAGCATACTCGTTACACCGTCAAATCGAAAGCCGTCAACGTGGTATTCATCTAACCACCAGCGGCAATTACTAGCCAAAAAGTGCAGCACCTCCGGTTTGCCATAATCAAACAGCCGCGAATCCCAGGCTGGATGGTCGTGAGCTTTGAAATATTGCGTTGGATCACCCGCGAAATTGCCGAGGCCTTCGACCTCGTTTTTGGCAGCATGAGCATGGACGATATCAATGATAACGCGTAACCCCAATCCGTGCGCCGCGTCAACTAACCGCTTGAAATCATCGGGCGTGCCAAACCGCGATGACACGGCGAAAAAATTAGTAACATGATAGCCGAAACTGCCGTAGTACGGGTGTTCGGCGATAGCCATCAGTTGGATGGTGTTATATCCTGCCTGCTTGATGCGTGGCAGGACGCCTGCGGTAAATTCATTGAAACTGGCGACCTTTTCCTCCTCACTACTCATGCCGACATGCGCCTCGTAAATCAACGGCACGTGCGGCGCAGGTGGAACGTCATGCTGCCACTGATATGGCTCATCAGGCTGCCACACGACGGCCGAAAAATCCACCGAATCATCATCTTGGATGACGTAGGTGGCGTATGACGGCAAGCGCCAGCCGTCGCCATTTGGCCAATAGACGCGCAGCTTATAGTTCTGGCCATGATGTAACGCATGCTTCGGCAAATCAACGCTCCATGTACCATGTGCGCCAGGCTGTAGGGCAAATTCTTCGCGCTCCTGCCACTCAGAAAAATCGCCAACCATTACTATGCGCGTAGCATTCGGCGCCCATTCGCGAAACGTCCAGCCCACCGCTGTCTGATGTAAGCCAAAATGATGAAACCCTAGCGCAAACTCTGCCGGCGATTTACCGTCCAGAGCTTTCTCAAGTGTCAACGAAACATACGCCTCACGGGCATTGATGACACCTTCATGCGGCGCCAACCATGGGTCAAGCTCAACCAGGGTTTTCTTGCTCATGGTTATAGTATACCGCATGGAGCGATGATTATGCTTGAAGTTTAGCCCGTAGAGGTATACGATACAACTATATGAGGTCACCACAAGTAGAGACCGGTGTCAATTTCTTGGGTCGATTGTCGACGGATGATTGGCAGGAAATTGCCATGGCTAATATACAGCTTGGCAGTGATAAAGAGACTGAGGCGTTGGGTAATGTTGAGCGAGTGATGCGTACGGACGAAATTGAAGGTGAGCGGGTGCGGGTCATCGGTTACGCTCAAACTGAAGACGGTTCGCACGGTCTACAGGCTGTTGAGGGCGTGGCGGACGTGGTGACGTCGCTGGAGATTGACCCTGATGAATCAGCGCCATTTGCCACGTATACCAAGGAGATGGCGGCTTTATGTGTGCGTACGGTACAGAATGATACGGCAATGGACTATTATTTTCCAATTGACCGGCAAGCAATTGCGGTAGCAGAGATCTTGCCCGATACCAGTGGTGTACCACGTCACATCCGCAAACTGCGTCATTATGTTGACAAGACCGAAGAAGTCGTCGAGGTTAATGATATTCAAGATACCGCGTCCAGGCGAGAGCTGATAGGTGATTTGAACACGATGTTGAGTGAGATGATCTATGGTACTGGCGTGCAAGTGGAGTGTAAAGCATACATTCGGCGAGTTGGCGCGAATGAATATGGTGTTGATGTTGACGCAGATAAGCAAGTTCTCTTTGGTGACCTACCAATTTTCACCTGGCGTGGCAATCGCCCAGTCCTGGAGATGTTTGACAAAGAAGATCAGTCGGTCCTGTTTCGGGTCGACATGAAAGACGTGGTGGACATCATGCCAACTGACGAAGAAGGTATTGCCGACGGTGCAGATTTGTTTGAGACGATCTTTACTGAAGAGTTTCAGCAGTTGGCATGGGAATTGGCGACCGATCTTTCACACACTGATAAGGCTGACTTTCCGGACACGCTACGTGAACATGTCCAAACACTGAACGATGCGTTGCCGTACGTCGGTGAGCTTGATGCTGTCAGCTTGTCGGGCTTTGTGTTGGTAGAGAATGACGCGGATGGTAGTTTGAAACCTGAATTTATCGACAGCGATAGAGTGTCCGTCGGTGGGACGAAGTTTGTTGAATACGATGGATCAGTTCACGCGGTGGTAAAAGCGGCGGTATCTGATCAGTTGGACGGTCAATCACGAAATGTCTATGTGATACCTAGTCGTGACAAATTATTACGGTTTGAAAACTTGGACAATGGCGCGGAAGATCTAGAATTTGCCGTTGATGAGTTGCATAATATTGCTGAGGACGCTGGAGGTGTGTTCGAGGAGGCATTCTATCAGTTTTCTCTAGAAGAGCAGCTTGAGATACTAAAACAATATGACGATGAGGCACACAGTGTACTGGGGCTAATCGACAATCCGCATGAGTTTGATGGCGAATGTACGGTCATGGCGTATCGTTGTTTACCAAGTGATTTATTGAACGTTGTTTCGTGGAGCGACGTTCCGTTGCAAGAAGTCGGCGATGATAAGGGTGCTGAGCCGTTTACCTTACACGCGGATCGTCTAACGGTGTGGAACCTAGAACTAAATGAACCGCCAAGTCTAGATGGAAACATCCAAAAAGTTACGGACTTACCGCTGAGTTTTGGTGAGCCAGTACTGATGATTGGCGACCGTGAAAATGATATGTTCTATCTGGTGCGCGCTCGCGACATCATCGGCTTGTCACGACGCACTGAACAGGACGTTTCGTGACGCTATTTACGCTAATCCTATTCACCTAAACCTTCCGAACGGTACATTTTATAAAATCAGAGACGATTTCCTTGCGAAATATTATAAAACCCGCTATAATTAAGCGCATACGCCGTGGAGCCTTTAATTGGTCATACCCGCGTGAAATAATAATTAAATAAGGAGAACTTCTACAAATGGCAGATGCATTTGACCGAAGCAAACCGCACGTTAACGTGGGTACAATGGGCCACGTTGACCACGGTAAGACGACGCTGACCGCTGCGATTACTGCAGTGTTGGCAAAGCGCCTTCCAAGCGCAGTTAACAAACCAATCGCGTACGATCAGATCGACAACGCACCAGAAGAAAAAGCCCGCGGTATCACCATCGCGTCTTCACACCAAGAATACGAATCACCAAAGCGCCACTACGCGCACGTTGACATGCCAGGTCACGCCGACTACGTCAAGAACATGATCACCGGTGCTGCTCAGGTTGACGGTGCAGTGTTGGTTATCGCTGCAACTGACGGTCCAATGCCTCAGACTCGTGAGCACGTGCTGCTGGCAAAGCAGGTTGGTGTGCCTAAGTTGGTTGTCTTCTTGAACAAGATGGACATGGCTGACGAAGAGATGGTCGAGCTGATCGAAGAAGAAGTTCGCGAGCTTTTGGAAGCTAACGGCTTTGACAAAGACGCTCCAATCATCAAGGGCTCAGCTTTGAAGGCTCTTGAAGGCGATGAGAAGTACGAAGACGCCATCATGGAACTGGTTGACGCTATGGACAGCTACATCCCAGAGCCAGTTCGTGATATGGACAAGCCATTCATCATGCCAATTGAGGACGTCTTCTCAATCAAGGGCCGTGGTACTGTGGCAACTGGTCGTATCGAGCAGGGTGTTGTTAAATTGAACGACGAAGTTGAAATCGTTGGTTTGAAGCCAACTCAGAAGTCAGTTGTGACTGGTATCGAGGCCTTCAAGAAATCTCTTGACCAGGGTCAAGCAGGCGACAACGCTGGTATTTTGCTTCGCGGTATCGAGCGCACCGACATCGAGCGCGGTCAGGTT